>DATBNI010000281.1:0-1604 GCA_036554425.1 Psychromonas sp. | reverse complement strand
AGCAAGCTAAGCTTAATAGCAATTATCCTAAAAAAAAAGGTGAAGACGATGAACAAAGAACAATTTCAAAAAATGCATAGTGGAAAAGGCTTTGTTGCAGCACTTGATCAAAGCGGAGGCAGTACACCCAAAGCGTTAGCAAAATATGGCATAGGTGAAGATGCCTATAAAGATTCACAGGAGATGTTTAAATTAGTCCATCAGATGCGAGTCAGAATAATTAAAGCGCCCGCCTTTAATAGTGAAAATATTCTCGCGGCAATCTTATTTGAAGTCACTATGAACAGTCAAATTGATGGGCTTTATAGCGGAGATTATCTATGGCAGAAAAAGGGAATTATCCCACTATTAAAAGTAGATAAAGGCCTCTTGGAAAAAGAGAACGGTGTTCAGTTAATGAAAAATATCGACAACCTTCCTTCTCTATTAGATAAAGCAGTGGACAGGCATATTTTTGGAACAAAAATGCGTTCGCTTATACTGGAAGCCAATGAAACTGGAATCTATGAGGTTGTAAAACAGCAATTTGAAATCGCTAAAAAAATCATTGCCAAGGGATTAGTGCCAATCCTTGAGCCGGAAGTTGACATCAATGCCAAGGAAAAAGAAAAATGCGAAAAGATATTGCACGACGCATTGAAAGTACAGATAGAAAAACTGTCTAAAGACGAGTTTATTATGCTAAAGCTGACCCTTCCGAGCAAGGCTGATTTATATTTAGACCTTACAAAATATGATAGTGTCATTAGAGTCTTAGCGCTTTCGGGTGGTTATGCCCAGGATGAGGCCAACAAATTATTGGCAAAAAACCATAACATGATAGCCAGTTTTTCTCGTGCTTTATCTGAAGGGTTGAGTGTCAATCAAAGTGACGCTGATTTTAATCAAACCATTGAAAATTCGATTCAGAATATTTACGCGGCATCAATTAATAAGTAGTTAAGGGTAAAATAGCCGAATACAACAACCCCAACTTATCAGCAGGGGTTGTTGCAGTCGTTCAAGACAGTTCGACTTTATAGCCCTATTTGCCGCTTTGGACCTGAGCCGTCCCGTTATTTTGAACTGGCATTTTTTGAGGTATTTTCCGAGTGATTTTGTCGTCTGTTAGCTTCACGTTTTACTAACAAAATAGTTAAATACATTTTTGTTGGCAAAGAAAAAATAAAACCGAATGCAATACAACAGGCGCTAATAATAATTCCGTTTGCTCCCAAAGAATCAATAAATTCACTATAGTTGTGAAGATATATACCTGTTAGTAACAATACTAAGCCAATACAAATAGATAACTTTAATAAAAATATTTGTTTATTTTCTGACATAAGCGTTTTATTACCCTTTTGATCCTTATCCCTTGCACATATGCCCGTTAAGCAATATTTTGGATTTTGCTACCAGCAAAAATAATGTAGCACAACTGCTAGAAAATACAGGACAGCCAACTCTTTTTCTAAAAGCTTTTTACGATTTATGCAACAGGAAAGACTTGGCCCCATGCCTTTTGGTTTAACTTTCTTTGTTGGACTTACGCCCTTGACGGCGTGTTACTTTTTCTCAACAGCAAGAAAAAGTAACCAAAAA
The DNA here is from genome assembly GCA_036554425.1 of Psychromonas sp. Taxonomy (GTDB): domain Bacteria; phylum Pseudomonadota; class Gammaproteobacteria; order Enterobacterales; family Psychromonadaceae; genus Psychromonas. The sequence continues at coordinate 20 of DATBNI010000281.1, read as the reverse complement.
GTTCCGTATACAGGGACGGC
>DATBNI010000269.1:0-5067 GCA_036554425.1 Psychromonas sp. | reverse complement strand
TGCTAAGCGCACTTCATCGTCAGCGGATTGCTGCCCGGGAAACATGCCTTCTTCCACTCCGACCATAAAGACCTGCGGGAACTCTAAGCCTTTTGCTGCATGCATAGTCATTAACTGCACTGCATCATCAAATTGATCGGCCTGGTTATCACCTGACTCTAAGGCTGCATAGGCTAAAAAGGCCGTGATCTCATCCATATTCTGCTCTTCAGCGGGGATCACAAAGGATTTAGTGGCGGAAACCAGCTCTTGTAAATTTTCTATCCGGCTGCGTGATTTTTCCCCTTTTTCATTTTCAAACATGCTATGCAAACCCGAGTGACGGACGACATGGTCAACGGTCTGAAATAAAGGCAGCTCAGAGGTTTCACTTTGGAAACGGTTGATCAGTTCAATAAATCCGGATAATGAACTCTTAGCTGCCGGACTCAGTTGTTTCTGCTCAATTAAAAACAGACTCGCCTGCCACATAGTATAACCCTGCTCACGGGCACAAAGTCGAATTTTATCCAGCGTGGTGTTACCAATTTTACGTTTAGGTTTATTGATAATACGTTCAAATGCGGCATCATCCTGATGGTTATTGATTAAACGCAGATAGGCGATGCTGTCTTTTATTTCTAAACGATCAAAGAAGCGCTGACCGCCGTAAATATGGTAAGGGATCTGCTGCGCCATTAATTGTTCTTCAAAAAGACGGGATTGTGCATTGCTGCGGTATAAAATGGCGCACTCAGCGAGCTTTTTACCGCTATTTTTCCAGGACTGTAACTGCGAGGTAACATAACGCGTTTCATCATAATCATTAAAAGCGCTGTAAATGGCAATAGGCTGCCCGTCTTCACCGCTGGTCCATAACTCTTTGCCTAATCTGTCACTGTTATTTTTAATCAGATGGTTAGAGGCATTTAATATATGTCCCGTTGAGCGGTAATTCTGCTCTAGGCAGACAGTGACAGGACTGGATTTTTCTCTTAAAAAACGTTGAATATTTTCAATGTCTGCGCCCCGCCAGCCATAAATCGACTGGTCATCATCGCCCACTATGGTTAAATAACTGTTGTTATCCGTGAGCAGGTTTAACCAGGCATATTGCAGTTTATTGGTATCTTGAAACTCATCGACCAATACATGACGGAAACGCTGCTGATAATGCAATAACAGAGAAGGGTTGTTTAATAGCAACTCGTGGGCGCGTAATAATAATTCTGCAAAATCAACTAATCCGGCAAGCTGGCAAGCCTCTTCGTAGGCCTGATAAACCTGCAGGCGTTGTTTTTCCTGCTGGCTGTAACCCACCTGGATATGTTTGGCCCGTAAACCCTCGTCTTTTTTATCGTTGATATACCACTGTAATTCTTTAGCAGGGTAATATTTATCATCTAAATGAAGACTCTTGATAATACGTTTAATCATCTTTTGCTGATCATCGCTATCAATTATTTGAAACTGCTCGGGTAAATTAGCTTCTTGATAATGCAGGCGCAGCAGACGATGGGCAATGCCATGGAAAGTCCCTATCCACATCCCGCCTATCTGATGCGGGCAAATATCGGTAATACGGCCACGCATCTCTTTGGCGGCTTTATTGGTAAAGGTAACCGCCAAAATAGAATATGTCGGAATGTTCTCTACCTGGATCAGCCAGGCGATGCGATGAGTTAATACACGTGTTTTACCACTGCCCGCGCCGGCTAAAACGAGCATATTTTGCTCGGGTGCGGAAACAGCAGCACGCTGGTGATCATTTAACCCATCAATTAAGTAAGAAACATCCATAACAAAAGACCTGTTTATTTATTCAGTAAAAGAAAATTATAGCAGTTTATATAGTTGATCTAAACGACTGATTTCGACCGTTGGTAATAACATGGCACCACTCAGAGACTGTCTATTGGGATTAAACCAAACGGCTTGTGCACCGTTGTTTTGAGCGCCGTAAACATCACTGATTAAATGGTCGCCGACATGTAAAATATCACTGACTTCAATATTCAAACGTCTGGCCGCTTCAATAAACAGATCGGCTTCCGGCTTGGATTTAAAACCATTACCCGCTTTTAAAATAAACTTAAATTTATCATCAAGCTTAATTTTAAATTCATCAACATTCCCATTGGTAATAGCAATTACCGGGTAAGTTTGTGCTAACTTATCTAGTAATTTTAAACTGGATTCAGGGACCACAAAATCACTGCGCAGCCTCAAAAACTCGGCAAAGGCATGTTGCGCGTACTTTATGGCCTTATATTCAGGGATCCCGTAAATTGTCATGATCCGGGTCAGTGTCTGGGTTCGCCATAAAGAAACATCATGTCTTATGTCGGGAAATTCTGCCGCCTCAATCTCTTTGTATAATAACCACTGTTTTTCGGTCAATTCTGCCAGTTCAGGATAGGTCTGGTTAAGGTGCTCAATAATAGAGTGATTGGCTTTTTTGATGATCGGGTGGTTGTCATAAAGGGTATCATCAAGATCAAAACTAATTGCTTTAAAAGGTTTAATTGCTCGGTAGTATTTCATAGTGACCTGTCCATCTCTGTGGTTATTTTTTACGTTTAGCACGCGGGTGTGCCTGGTCATAAACTTTTGATAAATGTTGAAAATCCAGGTGTGTATAAACCTGGGTTGTGGCCAAATCTGCGTGACCGAGCAATGTCTGCACGGCACGAAGGTTACCGCTTGATTCAAGCATATGGGTGGCAAAGGAGTGACGTAATTTATGCGGATTGATATGCCCTGGTAAGGCTTGTTTTAATCCCCATTTTTCCATTCTAGCCTGTACATTACGCGCTGATATGCGATTTTTTTGCTTAGAAACAAAGAGGGCTTTTTCGCCTTTTATACAAAATTCAGGGCGGATTTTAAGCCACATTTGAATAGTCGCAACCGCTCTGTCGGTAACAGGTAATAATCGCTGTTTACTTCCCTTACCCGTGACCATTATCTCTTTTGCTGATAATTTCATATCTTGCAAGTTAATACCCACTAACTCGCTGAGACGTAATCCAGAAGAATACATCAGTTCCATCATGCACTGATCACGGATACTGAGCGGATCTTTTTCATCTATATTAAGCAGCTGAAACATATCATCAACGGAGACATTTTTAGGCAGGGGTTTATCTAATTTAGGTGCCGCTACGCCCTTGGCCGGATTGTGGGTTAAAATATCAAACTGGACTAAATAGTCTAAAAAGGCGCGTAACGCGGACAGTTTGGTGGCAATAGAACGGGCTTTAAGGCCCTTTTTATGCAGCGTTTTAACCATTAAGCGCACCAGCTGACTGTCTAAGGCTGTCCAGCAGCCTATTTTATTTTCATTTAACAGGGTAACAAATTCCGCTAAATTACGTCGGTAGTTGGTGATGGTCACCGGGCTCAAACCGCGTTGACTGGCAATATGATTTAAGTAGTTATCGATAAGGGGTTGTAAAGGTTGCATAGTTGCTTGCATAGCTTTACTCATTATATTTTACAGAAAGAACAAAAAAGTGTCATTTTCAGCAATAAAGATAAAAATCACACTTGATAGTGAGGCGAAAGAAGCCCAAAAAATGGCGTTTAAATTTGAATTTGTCCATCAAAGACAAACTCAGCAGTGCCGGTCATTCTGACACTTTGCCCGGGTTGCCAGAAGAAGCGCAGTTCACCGCCGGGTAATTCAATAGTGCAGTGGGTATTTAATTTATCCTGTAATTGCCCCACCACAGCAGCCGCACAAGCCCCGGTGCCGCAGGCTAATGTTTCACCTACTCCGCGCTCCCAAACCCTTAAGCGCGCATGATCGCGGCTTTTTATTTCTAAGAAACCGACATTTACCTTGTTAGGAAAACGTTCATGATTCTCTAATAACGGGCCAAGCGTTTCAACCGGAGCAGTATCAACATTATCCACTAAGACAACACAATGCGGGTTACCCATTGAGACTACTCCGCATAAAACAGTATGATCTTCTACACGCAGAATATAGGTTTTTTCCTCTTTCTGAGCTTCAAAAGGTACTTTTGCAGGCTCTAAAATAGGTTTACCCATATCCACGGTAATATTACCATCATGCTCAATTTTCAGCTGAATTTTACCATTGCCTGTACTGACGTTAATAACCCGCTTCTGAGTCAAACCTTTCATTTTAACAAAACGGGCAAAACAACGCGCACCATTACCGCACTGCTCTACTTCACTGCCATCTGCGTTAAAAATACGATAATGAAAGTCAAGCTCAGGATCATAGGGGGGCTCAATCATTAATAATTGGTCAAAACCAATACCAAAATTACGATCCGCCAAACGGCGGATAGTATCTTTAGAAAGGAAGACATTTTGCGTGACGTTATCAATGACCATAAAGTCATTACCTAAGCCGTGCATTTTTGAAAATTGAATATTCATTATTTCTCGTTGTTGAAATTATGCCTGCGTTATTATTTTGGTAAAACGTGCTCACCGCGCCATAAATCTTTAAGCTCTTCGCGTTCACGTACCACAAAGGCTTTTTCGCCATCGACCAGTATTTCTGCAGCCCGGCAACGCGAGTTGTAGTTAGAGCTCATGGTTGCACCATAGGCGCCTGCACTGCGGATAATAAGATAATCACCTTCAGCTAATTTAAGCTGACGATCTTTACCTAAAAAATCACCGGTTTCACAGATAGGACCGACAATATCGTAATTACGTTCCGGACGATCTTTACCATCCTTATATTCACTGTTTAGCGGGATAATATTTTGCCATGCACTGTATAATGCCGGGCGGATTAAATCGTTCATCGCCGCATCGACAATGGCAAAGTTTTTGTAGTCATTGAGTTTTAAGAATTCAACTTTAGTCACCAGTACACCGGCATTTGCCATAATGGCCCGGCCGGGTTCAAAAATAAGCTTGAGACTGCGACCGGCCATTCTATTAATGATAGCCGTCATATATTCGGCAGGCTCCGGCGGTGTTTCATTATCATAAGGCACGCCTAAGCCGCCGCCGAGATCCAGGTGAGAGATAACAATGCCCTGCTCTGCTAACAGATCTATTAAAATCAATAGCTTGTCTAAGGCTTCAATAAGAGGCGCT
>DATBNI010000253.1:0-2579 GCA_036554425.1 Psychromonas sp. | reverse complement strand
TGCAGAATAATCTTATTCCGGCCATGTCGCGAAAATGGAAACAGATTAATAAATTTATTGAGGTATTCAGCCAGGCTTTAGCGGTTTCAGCACAAGCGGATGATAAGCCTATAAAGGTGGTTGATTTTGGTTCGGGTAAGGGGTATTTAACCTTTGCCATTCATGATTATTTACGCCATAGCCTGAATAATAATGCCCAGGTAATAGGGGTCGAATTACGCCAGGGCTTAGCTGATTTATGCAATGAAACGGCTGCAACACTGGATCATCAGGGGTTGTCATTTGTTTGCGGCGATGTAAAAACCCATGCGCCCAAACAAACGGATGTCATGATTGCACTGCATGCCTGTGATATCGCCACAGATTATGCCATTCATTATGGCATTCGCGCCAATGCCGGCATTATTATGTGTTCGCCATGTTGTCATAAACAGATCCGTCCGCAAATGCACAGTCCTGAGCTATTCAAACCTATGCTCCAGTATGGCGTGCATATGGGCCAACAGGCAGAAATGCTGACGGATTCATTACGTGCATTATTTCTAGAAGCACATGGTTATACAACCAAGGTGTTCGAGTTTATCAGCCTTGAGCATACGAATAAAAATAAAATGATTTTGGCCGTTAAAAAGAACCAGCACAAGGCTAAGGAAAACATTAAAATACTCGAGCAGATCGCTGCAATAAAAGCGTTTTACGGCATTAAAGAGCATTGCCTGGAAACCTTATTGAATGAAAGCAGCACCCATTAATGAGCGGGGTCATTTATTCTAGATAATAAAAACAACCCTGTTTTTACAAAAAATCAGGGTTGTTTTCCCCCTTTTTCAGCGATCATCAAAGCGCCAATTTATTCCCCGCTGCTAACCAGGCTGTCAATAATGACCAGGCAATCGACAGCATAATGAGCGCAACAATAATATCAATGGCCTGCTTGATACAGGGTTTGCTCAGTTGTTTCGATAATTTAGCGGCACCTATTGCCAAGGTGAAAAACCAAAAAACCGATGCCGACATAACCCCAAGCATAAAGTATATTTTACTGCTGCCTTGATATTGACCGCCAACACTGCCGATGATCATAAGCATATCAATGTAGACATGGGGGTTTAAAAAGGTGACTAAGAAGCAGGTGATCAAAACTATTTTTAAGGACTTTTTTGCTGAGCTGTTAGTTGCACTATTAACGGCCCGGCTAAAGGCGGATTTTACTGAAATAAGAGCGTAGCTGCATAAAAAGATAATGCCGCCCCAGGTTAACAAATCAAACATCATTTCATTACTGGCTAATATCAAGCTCCCGCCCATCACCCCAAGCGTTATTAATAAGATGTCAGACAGCGCAAAAAGAGATGCGGTGACTAAATGATGATTGCGCTTAATTCCCTGATTCAGCATCATTGCATTTTGACTTCCGAGTGGAAGGATCATGCTGATTCCAAGCATAAATCCCTTTGCTAACAATATTAAACTCATTTGGTTGAAAACCTTTATATTTAAAAGAGTAAGGATTCTGCACGCTTTAATGATATAAGTATAATTAATAAAATTTATCATCTATAAAAATGGCTTATAATGAATATCGATTACAAACTACTGTCTGCATTAAACGCTGTTGTTGAGCTGCAAAGTTTCGAACTTGCCGCTGCAAAGTTATGCGTCAGCCAACCTGCGATTTCGTTGCGCTTGAAAAATTTAGAAGAGAAACTGGGTCAACCTGTAGTGATTCGCGGACAGCCGATCACTGCCACCGCCATTGGCGAGAAACTGTTAAGTCATTATAAAATGGTGCAGCAGTTAGAGAATGATTTAATGGCAAATTTATTCCCGACTATCCAAAGTCAACCTGTCAAAATATATTTAGCGGTGAATGCGGACAGCATTGCAACTTGGTTCTTTGATGCGCTGGCTGAGATTTTAAAAAGCAATCTTATTGAAATGAATTTATTAATTACTAACGGAAGTGAAAGTCTGGATAAATTACGTTCGGGTCAAGCTGTCGGTGCCGTGATGAATATCGAGTCGCCTCTGCCCGGTTACCGCTCTTTTAAACTGGGGGAAATGAATTATATATTAGTCGCCTCAAAGAATTTTAAAGAGCAATATTTTAATCAGGGGGTTAATAAAGCGGCATTAAAAATGGCCCCCGGCATTAGCTATGATCACAAAGATAATATGCACCTGCATTTTATCAGCAAACATTTTAACCTAGATCCTAGTCAATATTATTGCCATAAAATAAGCTCTTCAGAAGCCTTTGTCGATCTGGCAAAACGCGGTTTAGCTTATTGTTTAATTCCGCAATTACAGATAGAAAAAGAACTGGCCAAGGGTGAACTCATCAATCTCTGTCCTGAACTGCGGGTAAGCGAAAACCTTTACTGGCACAGTTGGGTATTAGTTAAAGGTTTAAATAAACAAATTTCGCAGGAAATAGTGGCCTATGGGCGACAAGTTTTACAAAACTAAAAGAAGGGAGTCTAACTTGCTGATTGTCATTTTAGGAGTAAGCAGAAATAACAGTCAGCAAATTACTGACTGTTATTTTTTATTTACATGGCTTTGTATTAAGCAATACA
>DATBNI010000485.1:0-3557 GCA_036554425.1 Psychromonas sp. | reverse complement strand
TAACTTTTTCTCTGTGCATTAAGCGATTATTTAAATTAATCTCAAATTTCTTAATATCGTCGGGATCTGAAATTTGATCAAATTGGGTAAGACGAAATCTGATCTCATTTTCATATTGTGCCGTTAAGGATTGGTACAGGTCAGATAGATAACCCAGCTCTGCCGCGGTTTTTTTGGCTGTAAATAAACGTTCATCTAATAGGGTTAAGGCTTTTTTCATAGTATCGTTGTGCAATGATTCGGTTTTTTGCTGCAAACGATCAACTATTTCAGATTCTTTCTCCTCCAGCCACATAAAAAAATGTGTTTCAGCACTTTTTTTCGCCGTCTTGATGGCATTACTTTTTGCCCTAAGCGCGAAAATAAAGGCAAACAAAGCAACCAATAAGCTTAACAGAGCGATTAAGACTGCCAAGAGATTATTATCAACAATAATATTTTTATCTAAAATTCGGATGGACCCCCTGAATTGTAAATTAACCCCCTCATTGGCAGTGCTGTTCACTGGCGCATTAATCTTGCTGATCTCTAATTTAAGTTGATCTAATTGCTGCTGCAGATTTTTGTCACTATCAGTATGTTCAGTGCTTTTTTCAGACGGAGGTGTTGGTATTATTTTTTCCTGCGCTTGAATCTGCCCGGCCTGCTGCGGAGATGCTTGCAATGCGTTTAACAGGCTGCTGCTTTTTTCAATCTCAGGTTCTATTGTAACTTGCTTGATTTCTACCCGTTCAACTTGCTCTGCAGGCATTGTTGGTGATTCTGCGGATGTGTTTTGGGTATCGGCATAAACGGAAGGGATAAAAAAGATTAAAATAATGGATAATGACAAAAAATGCATAACATTCCTAAGCTGAGACGGTATAAAGGCTATATGCTAGAACCATAACAGCTCAAGGCATTGATTAGAATAAAATCAACAAAAAAAGCGGAATTCGGTTGTTCGGATCAAGCAGTATTAATAGAGGTTTATTTCGTTTTTACTGTTGTTTTTAAGTTTAGTCCGGGTAAGTTTTAAAAACAGTAAAAGTTTCGCTTTATTTTCCAAATCAACTATCCGGATATGGATTATTTGGTCATTGCAATTATACTTTTTCAACAATACCAATAAGCTTTGTTCAGATGCCGATAAAGAGAGCAAATGCCAGAAATGATTCTCTTTGCAGGGTAATATTGCAGTACTGTTTTTTTATCGTGATATTAAGTAGTATTCAGGATATAAAAAGTGAAAGATAATTATAACTAAAGGAATTGTGAGTATGAAAATGAGAAAGCCATTTTTATTGGCGACTGTGGTTGCCGCGTCATTGACATTTTACGGGTGCGCAAGTTCCCCAACTGGCAGGCAGCAGATTTTACTCTTTTCTGGTACAGAGATGTCACAACTGGGCGCGCAGTCATTCGAAGAGATAAAAAAACAGGAAAATATCAATAAGGATCCAAAAGTAAATGCCTATGTACAGTGCGTGGCTGGCGCAATTACCGCTCGTTTGCCGCCTCAATCTGATTTTACCCAATGGGAGGTTGTTGTTTTTGACAGTGACCAGATTAATGCATTTGCACTGCCGGGCGGGAAAATTGGGGTTTATACGGGTTTACTCAAAGTGGCCGTTAATCAAGATCAGTTGGCAACAGTGATCGGCCATGAAATAGGTCACGTGACCGCTAATCATAGCAACGAACGGCTTTCTCGCACTCAGTTAGCCAATACTGGGTTACAGCTTTCGAATGTTGCTATAGGGGGCTCGGAATATCAAAATATCGTCATGGCGGGGCTTGGTTTAAGTGTACAGTATGGCGTATTAATGCCCTACGGGCGCGCGCAGGAGTCTGAGTCTGACGTGATCGGATTAAAACTAATGTCAGAAGCCGGGTTTGACCCGCAGCAGAGTGTTAATTTGTGGGAAAATATGGCCAAGGCTTCCGGTGGAAATCAGCCTCCTGAGTTATTATCCACACACCCGTCAAACTCAACGCGTATTAAAAACTTAAAAGCCGAGATAGCCGCTTTACCTGCAGCTAATGTAAAACGTCAGAATTGTAAACTGTAACTGCTAAGAGGCTGTGGTTTTCAGATAAGAAAACCACAGCCTCTTTATGCCAATATCTGCAGCTAAATGTTATTTCATCTCTTGTTCAATCAACCAAATTCTGAAGGCTTTTTGATCCTCTCTGCTGGCTGAGTTATAAACCTTAATGAGCTGCTCTGTTTTAGCGCTATTTGAACGTTCAGAAAGTCCGTCCGGTCTTGTAATCGCCAAATTCTCTGCGGTAGAGGGTAAGATTATGCCGTTATCTTTATTGTATTGTGCAATTAACTTTTCGATATCATGATAGGGGAAAAAACCTTCACCTAAAAGAATATCTGCATCATCGATCATTTCGCTGCTGTTTTGGTTTGTCACACGCCAAGTGATGCCTCTTTCTACTGCTTTTTTAGCTTGCTTATAATTGTTAAAAGTTTTGACTGCTATTGTAGTATTATTATCCGTTTGTATATCGAAAATGTAGGGTTTGCTGGTGATAATCCCACCATTAGGAAAGTTATTAGAATACCTGACCACTACTTGATGCTTCCCCTCTGTCAGTGTTGAATCCGATTTTTCGAAAATTCTATCACTGTATTTTTGACCATCAACAGCTAAAATTTCTACGTTTTTTCCCCCTGTTAATGTTGCAGCATAACTAGATGACATCACGCAAAGTGAAATTAATACGACTAACAATCTCATTTAAATTCCTTTTTTTTAAAATACTGCCTCAATAAATATCCTTTAAATTAAAATCAAGGGATATTTACAATTTAAGGGCTAAATCTAGCACGTAAAGCACAGTGATTTACAGGTAAATTTTGCTTCTGATGTTGTTCGGGGATATTTATTTTTGAGACTATTATCCTGAGGGATATTTTTTTCTTCCAGCGGGCCAGAGATGAAACACCGGAATATAAAAGGGTAATCCGGCTTTGGATTAAAATAAGTATTCAATCGGCTTTTATTACAGACTCTTTGGCCGTTTAACTTTGCCCTGTATTGAACGTCATGGTAATCTTGCGCCAATGTTGCATATAAAACATTTAGCTTTCCTTTTTATGCCTAGTTTGATGGAAACAGCAACTGCTGATCCTCGCTAAGCTACCTACTGTAAGAGATATTCAGTGTTAAATACATTAAAACCTTTCCCCTTATTGCTGCTCAGTGGTTTTTTAATAATGCTTGGAAATGGATTAAGTAATATTTTATTACCTGTTCGTATGCAGCATGACGGTGTTGATATAGGTAACATTGGTATTGTTCTATCTATGTATTCTGTCGGTTTTTTATTTGGTGCAGTCTACTGCCGCCGGTTATTACAGCGTGTCGGTCATATCCAAACTTTTGCAATTTGTGGCAGTTTAACCGCCGTCGCCATCTTATTATCAGGACTCTACAGTGAACCCTTAATGCTTGGTGCAATGCGCATCATTACCGGTTTTTGTATTGCCTGTACCAATGCGACTCTCGACAGTTGGTTAGGGCATAGCGCCACGGAAAAAAACCGCGGAAGAATACTTGCCG
>DATBNI010000481.1:0-2848 GCA_036554425.1 Psychromonas sp. | reverse complement strand
TTGCATATTTTTAAAAGGCTTGGTAGGGAACTAAGATATAGTCCTTAAACCAATCCCACACTCCAAATGAAAAGTTCTCTATTAGGTTGATATTTAAAGCTGATTTCATCAAATACATTATTAGCAGAATCATTGCCGTGTTTATTATGAATCCGAAATTAAGTAAGAATGTTATATGTAGCGGCAATGCTTTCATTAAATATTTATCTATTTTTTAAATAAGTTATTATCACGAATTAATTCTCGTGGTAGGCTGTTTTTAATTCGATCACTGAGGGCTTTCCCTAATCCAATCACCTGTTCCCGATAACTTAATAGGACTTCGCCTTTAATATCCTTAGCGTCAACATCTCTAATATCACGCCCCTGATAGAATGCTTGTGCCTGCTCGGCGTTAAGTGCCAGTTTTATGCTACTGGCATTGTCACCAAAACAACTGGCAAATTCATGGGTGGTTTTAAAGCCGCTTTTGCGCCCGGTGCCGAACTCTTCGGCAATCTTGATACCTAAGCGCGAAAACCGCAACTCATTAATCAGGGGTTTGATAGGATCTGGAAACAGCCAGAATTCCTGATCGCGCTGATATAACATACCTGCGATATGTGTAATGGAAAATTGGCTGCTGAAGTAGTCATAGAGTTCTTGCTCTTTCTGTCTGGTCGGCCTAATAAAGGGAAATTTACCCAAACGCTTTACGGCGGGCTCTACTGTGCTGGCTTTGGTCTTTTTAATGGCCGCGACAAAGAAGCCTTCACTGTCATATACCTGTGGCCATATATGCAAGAAACCCTCGGCAGTGCGGGTTTTTTTGGCATCTGTAAATAAGCTCTCCAGCTCTAAAAATTCGATATGCTCGGGAAATTTATTTTTTAAGAAAAAACAAACATCTTGATTTTCTTCGTGGCTTAAGGTGCAGGTAGAATAAATTAAAATCCCGTCTTCTTTTAGTGCGTGAAAAGCACTGAGGATCAATTCTTGCTGCATGGATGCAATCTCGTTAATAGAAGATTGACTCCAATTATTCATGGCATATTTATCCTTACGGACAGTGCCTTCCCCTGAGCAGGGCGCATCTAATAAAATCGCGTCAAAGGTGTCCGGCAACCATTTCCCGAATACCCGGGCATCAAAATGTGTCAGGGCAACGTTTTTAATACCGCAGCGCTGAATATTAGCATGTAACATTTTAATCCTGCTGGAAGAAAATTCATTGCCGATAATCAATCCTGTGTTGTCCATTTTTGCAGCTATCTGCGTGGTTTTAGAGCCCGGTGCAGCAGCCGCATCCAACACTATTGACCGCGGTGAGGGTGAGAGAAAATGAAACAGGGCGGCGACGGGTAACATCGAACTGGCTTCCTGGATATAGCACAGGCCGCCAAGGTGTTCTGCACTGTTGCCAAGCGGAGTCAGCTCTTCTTCCATTTCAATCCAGAAACCTTCCGCGCACCAGGGGATTGCCGTTAATGTCCAGCCCTGCTGTTGTGCTCTTATTTGAAATTTTTCAACTGATATTTTTAATGTATTAACTCTGACTGCACGGCGCAGAGGGCGTTGGCACACATCTATAAAATCTTCTATATTCAGCTGCTTTGGTAAAATGCCTGTCATCTTGTCGATAAACGCCTGCGGGAGTCGGGTATTACTGTGCATTATAATTCCTTTAAATGCGCGCGAGGGATACGCACGCGGATTGCTGAGCTAAGGTCTAGGGATCGCGAGTGTCCAATTTAACCATTCTTCCTGCATTTCATTTTTCAGCCTAAAACGAGAAAATGCATCACACGCAGGTTGTAAAGGTTGGTTATCTGGCGTGCCCATACTTATGCCTCCCTTTATCAAAGAAGTTAAAGAGTTGGCCTTCAAGGCCACACCTGTGATACCAACATTTAAATTAAACCCGGAAGCCGGCCAAAAAATAGAATTTTGACGAATCAAATGGGAGTATTTAGGGTAGATGTTAATGGTTATCTCGACTCCCGCTGCATTATAGGATAAGCGTTTTGAAATTACTTGTCCTATCTGGATTTGGCGGTGGTAGACAGGGCTGCCTATGTCCGTAGAGCCGGCATTATCCGCAGTCAAAATAAGGGGTAATCCGGATTGGTCTTGTGACAGATGTGGTTCGGAATCTTCACCGGTAAAATATTTTTCAGTGATCCCTTTGCCAAGGGATACATTAATGTAGGCACCGGTTACTAAGGTTGATAAATTTTTAACCCCAGATAAGCTCGCTTCACTGTTTACCATCCAAAAGCGGCTACCTTGCCGGGCCACTTGTTTGGCAAATTCAGGTTTAAGGTTGACCGTTGCCCGCACTTTCTGCTGTGTTGTTAGTGTTAAGTCGATAACTTCACCAACAACTAACCCTTTAAGGCGTAACTGACTGCCTGTTTGCAAATCGTTTGCCTGATTAAAGGTTAAGCTGATTAAACTAGAGGGCGTTGTTGCCTGGGCCTGGTTGTCAAAAAGTTTGTATTTACCATTGCTGTATTTGTTGTCTATTTCCTTATTACCCGGGCCCACCGAAATTCCCCCTGCTGCAATGGATAATAAAGACTCTGCTTGTATTTTTAAACCGCTAAAACCCGCATTTGCACTGAATCCACTGATATTCCAGAACACACTATGATCATTGATCAGGTGTTTATATTGCCCTTTTATACTGAGGGTGGTTTGCATTAACCCTGAATTATCAAGCGAAAAATCACGCACTTCGCCAATAGGCAGTTTTCTATAATAAACCGGGGATCCTTCACTGACAGAAGGTAATTCTCTGCTTAAAATTTCAATAGTGCCAGGTTCGCTGAAAACATTAAGGCCCACTTTTACCAGCGCCTTTGAGGGG
>DATBNI010000193.1:0-5476 GCA_036554425.1 Psychromonas sp. | reverse complement strand
TTTCTGATAATTCCTCGTCCCCCACTTCTTCTCTACTTTTTGTTTGTTGGTTAGACCACCGACTGTATCTATCCAGTTTGTATCGTCGCGGGTTATAGAACAAAAAATACGTCCCATATCCGAATATAAACAATGCCCCTGGGTTAATTTAAAGGTGTGCTGACATTTTAAAGTATCGGGTGCGTTATAACGCTCTAATAAATTTTTCGGATTATAAAATAACATAGACACATTCGCCCCGCCCTGCGGATCGGTGATCGACAATACTTGTCCTGCAGGGATCACCATTGACCAATGACTTGCGCCGGGAATGGTTTCCTGATAAATACTTTGTGTATGATTCTTGGTTTGCATAATTTTCTCCTAAACAGTTTTTTCTTGGGCTGTTTTATCTAATAAGTTCTGTATCGATTCCGGTATTTTCTGCTCTGCATTTAAGCCGATATCATAAACAATTTGCGCACCATAGCGTTCTGGCTGCTGAGGATCGATACGCGGTTTATCTAACACCCAAACCCGCGAACCTAGACTGAAACCTTCTGATAAATCATGGGTTATCATAAACACGGTTAAGCCGCGTTTTTTCCATAACTCACGAATCAAGCTATGCATATCCTTGCGAATGCCGGGATCCAGCGCACCAAAGGGTTCATCGAGCAGTAAAATTCGGGGTTGTTTGATCAGCGCCTGTGCGATAGCAAGACGTTGCTGCATCCCGCCGGATAGCTCGCTTGGGTAACGCTGTGCCGCATCACTCAAACCCACCGCCTGTAACATCTCCAACGCATTTTCCTGGAGTTTTTTACGCTGCTTACCAAAGGCTCGCCCGAACAAGGCAGAGGCAGCAAATTCGCCTCCCAGCATGACGTTCTCCAGTGCATTAAGGTGCGGAAAAACAGAGTATTTTTGAAACACAATACCGCGTGATTCACTCGGCTCAGCGGGCAAGGGTTCGCCGCCCATTAACAGTGCGCCACGACTTGGCGATTCGGTTCCCAATAGCATATTCAATAAAGTCGTTTTACCGCAACCCGACGCGCCGACAATGCTGATAAATTCGCCTGCTTGGACGCTCAGGTTTAATTTTTCGAGCACCACTTGATCGCCATACTCTTTCCATACTTGTTTGATTTCAATAATAGGATTATCCATCACTCTTGCCCCCTCTTACCGTGATACCAGGGGAAAGCTTTAGCTGAAAGCAAGCGTAATAAGGTGTCCATCACAAAGGCTAAAAGCGCTATCCACAACACATAAGGTAAAATCACATCCATTGCCAAATAACGACGGATTAAAAAGATCCGATAACCTAAGCCTTCAGTTGCCGCAATCGCCTCACCCGCAATTAAAAACAACCAGGCGCTGCCGAGCGTTAAGCGTACCGCACTGATCAGTGGCGGTAATATTTGCGGAAGAACAACACGGATCATTATCTGCCAGCTATTCGCGCCCAAAGTCTGGGCTTTAAGCAGCTGCTCAACGGGCAGTGATTGTGTTCTTTGTTGTAAATCACGTATTAATATCGGACAGATACCAATAATAATAAGCATCACCTTAGATAACTCTCCCAGTCCAAAAACAATAAAGAGGACAGGTAATATCGCCATCGGCGGTATTAAGGAGATGGCTGTTACTAAGGGTGAAAAAGTAGCGCGCATAACGGGTAACATGCCATTTACCACACCTAGTATTAACCCTATCAGCGCACTGATTCCAACTGCGAGTAGCAAGCGCTGCAAACTGGCCAAACTATCAACCCATAGCAAATATTCGCCTGTCCGTTTACTGGGTGTAAATGCCATTCGCTCGATAGCATCGGCAAAACTAGACCATGCGGGTAATAGTTTGTCACTGGGGTTTTCAAGTAAGCGGGCATCAGATGCAAGCGTATAAATAACCAGTAAAATGGCAAAGGGTAATAAGTTTAAAGTGAGCCGCATAGCGCGGCTCGGCTTACTGTTCATCAAGCGCATATGATTGACCTTATAGTTTACCGTCGATGGCCATTTGCATATAGGTAGGATCAAAACGCAATTTTATATTGCCCTTATCACCGTAAATACCACTGGGTGTTTGAATACCGATAAATTGTGCATCAGGGGCTCCTTGACCTAATAGGCCATGGACAAAGGAGAACTCGGCGACTTTACCCATAGTACTTTTCAGCGCAGCGCTATTATTGAAGGCAACGGCATCTTTAGCCTGGAAGAACATTTTTGTCGACGCTAACTGTGCATCATATCCGGCTAGATTAGTCCCTGATGCTTCTGCCATCAAAGTACGGGCTTTAATCGCTTCTTTACCATTACCCTGCATGGTCGCCATGATTTCATACCAGGCACCCGTTAAGGCTTTACCCAACTTAGGATTGTCTTCTAAGGTCTGAGTGTTAACCACTAAGAGATCGATGATTTCACCGGGGATCATAGAGGAATCAAATACTTTCTTTGTATTTGGCATTGCCGTGATCTCAGTCAACAAGGGATTCCAGGTTGTTACCGAGGTGACATCGTCTGTGGTAAATGCCGCAACCAGATCCGCATCAGAGGTATTAACAACACGCACATCACGTTCACTTAATGAAACCTTATCCAATGCGCGCGCAAGCAGATAATGCGACACACTCAGTTCAACCAAATTCACATTTTGACCTTTAATATCGGCCAATTTATCGGTCCCTTTGAGCACTATCCCATCATTACCATTAGAAAAGTCCCCGATAATTAACGCGGTAGAATCAACGCCGCTGGCGGCAGGAATGGTTAAAGCATCCATATTGGTCATTGCAGCGGCATCAAAACCACCAGCAGTATATTGATTGATAGACTCGACATAATCATTGATTTGTACAATATCAATGTCGATATCGTATTTGTCAGCCCATTTTTTGACAATACCAGAGGCGGCGCCGTAGTCCCATGGCATCCAACCGACATAAATTGTCCAGGCTAAACGAAAGTGTGATTTTGTTTCTGCAAAAGCTGTGGCTGGGGTAATAAGGAAGGTGCTGCACAGCGTGCTGACAGCAAGTAATTTAGCGATTGATTTACCTAGGTGGGTAGTGAATTTCATGTTTTTCTCCTTGATTACAGATTAAAAGTACGAGAGATTTGGTTTAATCTTCTCCCGGGCTTTTATCCCTCCGTGTAACCTTAGAAAAGGTCGACAACTCTCGGTCCAGTCACTGCAATCAGCCGGAACCCTAGATGTCTATTTACCGAATTGTGATATTAGTAACACCTACCAATATCTCTCATACGAGAACAGTAAATAAAGCAATAAGCATGCCAGCACCTAAGACCCCCCTATTTCCCTAGGGTAAGCAAGCAAAAGCGGATTTATTCCATAAGATTTTTGCACCACTATGGGTCTTAAAATAAAAAAACGCACCAAAAATAGCGCAGAAGATAGTCATCTTATTTATGCTGATAAAAATTATGTTTATAGCCCTAAGCTGCTTAGCACGCTTTCCTAACTAGTACTATACTAGTATTAGTTAAAGGGAGAAATTAATGCTGCGCGTGAATAAATTAACAGATTATGGTTCAGTCATTCTGGCTTATATGGCATCTCATCCGAACCAGACAATGAGCGCGGCAAGTTTAGCCTGCGCGGTTTTATTACCGCTTGCGACGGTCAGAAAATTGTTAAAAATATTAGCCAATAGCGGTCTGATCTACTCAAGTCTCGGCAAACAGGGAGGTTACCAACTGGCCAGGAGCGCAGATAAAATATCCTTAGCTGAAATTGTCAACGTCTTAGAGGGACCCGTTGCATTGACTGAGTGCGCTGTGGCGAAAGGATTATGCCGCATTGAAAATAACTGCGGAATACGCCAAAACTGGCAAAGTATTAATCGCATTATCCATCAAAACCTGGCACAGATAAGTTTGCAGGAGATGTTACCCGTCACCAATCAAGTTAAAGCAATAGTCCTGAGCGGTTAATTCAAACAGGACATGAGAGAGGAGGAATACACAATGGCAGGAAAACGGCAAAACCTAGATCGCTTTGTCGGTAGCGAATATCCTCATGGTTTTGTGACCGACCTGGAAACAGACAGCCTGCCGGCAGGTTTGAGTGAGACTGTGATAAGGCAGATATCGGCGCGCAAGCATGAGCCTGATTTTATGCTGCAATGGCGTCTCAAAGCCTACCAGCATTGGTTAACCCTAGAAGTGCCCAAATGGTCTAAGCTGCATTATCCCCCCATCAATTATGATCAGATTGTTTTCTACAGCGCCCCAAAAACCGCAGCAGATGGCCCCAAAAGCCTCGATGATATTGCGCCTGAAATTTTACAAACCTATGAAAAATTAGGTATTCCTCTTCATGAACAGGCACAGCTGGCAGGTGTCGCCGTTGACGCGGTTTTCGACAGTGTCTCAGTGGCAACCACCTTTAAAAAACAACTGGCCGAAGTGGGCGTTATTTTCTGTTCATTTTCAGATGCCCTGCAGGAGCATCCGGAACTGGTAAAACGTTATTTGGGCAGCGTGGTACCCTATACAGATAACTATTATGCGGCGCTTAATGCCGCCGTGTTTAGCGATGGTTCATTCTGTTATGTCCCAAAGGGTGTGCGTTGCCCGATGGAACTATCAACTTATTTTCGCATCAATTCTCTTAATAGCGGACAGTTTGAACGCACCTTAATAATCGCCGAAGAAGGCGCTTATGTCAGCTATCTTGAAGGCTGCACGGCCCCGATACGGGATGAGCATCAATTACATGCAGCCGTTGTCGAATTAATTGCCCTTGATGATGCTGAGATTAAATATGCCACTGTACAAAACTGGTACCCGGGTGATAAGAATGGTAAGGGAGGAATTTACAATTTTGTCACTAAACGGGGGCTATGCCGGGGGCATAATTCCAAAATATCCTGGACCCAGGTAGAAACAGGATCGGCCATCACCTGGAAATATCCCAGTGTTATTCTGCAGGGGGATAATTCCCGCGGTGAATTTTATTCTGTCGCTTTAACCAATAACTATCAACAGGCCGATACCGGCACTAAGATGATCCATATCGGCAAAAATACCTCCAGCACCATTATTTCCAAGGGTATTTCTGCCGGCCATGGCTCTAACGCTTATCGGGGATTAGTACAGATTGGGTCTAAAGCGGTTAATGCCCGCAATTACAGTCAATGTGATTCATTGCTGCTCGGAGAAAATTGCTCCGCCCATACCTTCCCCTATATCGAGGTGAAACATTCCTCTGCCAAAGTCGAGCACGAGGCCAGCACCTCAAAAATAAGTGATCAGCAGTTATTCTATTGCATGCAGCGCGGTATCTCCCAGGAAGATACGGTCGCGATGATTATTAATGGCTTTTGTAAAGCGGTATTTCGTAAACTGCCGATGGAATTTGCGGTTGAAGCTCAGGCCTTGATGGAAGTCAGCCTGGAAGGTTGCACCGGTTGAGTTTACCCGGATAACCGGTAACTCAGGAGTATTCGCACAGGAGTCAG
>DATBNI010000187.1:0-2934 GCA_036554425.1 Psychromonas sp. | reverse complement strand
TTGGTAAGCGACCTTTGTTCATTTTATTAGATGCAAGCTGGGCTCAAGCCAAAAAAATGTTTCGTAAAAGCCCTTATTTAAATACGTTCCCGGTTTTATCTTTTTCACCGGATACGCTGTCTCGCTATTTAGTGCGCAAAGCCGTTAAGGCAAATCAACTTGCCACGGCAGAAGTGGCCGGGTGCGTTTTAGACTTTATCGGCGAAAGTGCCAATGCAACCGTCATGGATCTGTTATTTGAAACCTTCAAAGAGAATTATCTATTAGGCAAAGAGCGCAAAGCCTTAACTGACAATGCCATGCAGTTTCACCTGCAAAAATTATTAAAGTCTTAAGGAGGATCTAGCTGATTTGCGAGTTGCTTTTTAAGTTCAGAAGGTTGATCATATTATATAAAGACCATCCTTCTAATTTAACACCTAAACGAGAATTTATATGTACAAGATTGCAGCATCAGATCTCGATGGCACGCTATTGACATCGGAACACAAAATCACTCCCTTCACCAAACAAGTATTAACCCAATTACACCAGCAGGGTACTGACTTTATTTTTGCAACGGGCCGTCATCACGTTGATGTTGCACATATGCGCGAACAGCTGGGCATCCCGGCATTTATGATCACTTCCAATGGCGCGCGTGTGCATAACTGCGAGAATGAAATTATCTTCAAGCAAAATATAGCGCCGCAGGTCATCAAAGGCATGATTGAAATGCTTCAAAATGATCAGGAAATTCAAATTCATCTGTACCGCAATGATGACTGGTTAGTCAGCAGAGAGGACGCTAATAACCCCTGCCAGCAGGCGCATTTTTCTTACCAGCTCTTTGATTTAAACAATCCTCCTTTAGAAGATATCGCTAAAATATTTATAACACGCGAAGATCAAAACCATGAAAAACTGGTTCTATGGGAAAATAAAATAAAAGCTAAATTTGCCGCCCAAACCAACATCACCTTTTCTTCACCCAACTGCCTTGAAGTGATGGATGCCGGCGTGTCCAAAGGGCATGCTCTGGACGCTATTGCTAAAATGAAAGGTTATCAACTAAAAGACTGTATCGCTTTTGGTGATGGCATGAATGATTTTGAAATGCTTTCTATGGCAGGTAAGGGGCTGGTAATGGAAACGGCGCACCATAAAGTCAAATCAGCCTTACCCGATCATGAGATTATAGGTAACAGTGATGATGATGCCGTTGCACATTATCTGGTCAAGCACCTGCTGGGATAAGCAGCGGGGCTGTTTTTTACAGCTTGCTGCTTGAATTTTTTAATGACAAGTATTGCAGCACAAAAACTTTTATCTGCTCAATATCGTTGATATTTAATGTCGGCAGTGAAGTTGATAATGGCTGATCTGCTGCAATCGCAATAATGCTCGAATCATTGGGATAAAGTAAGGGTTTGCCCAAACTTGGTCGATGCAGCTCAATTTTGGCAAACTTTTCATCTCTAAAACCCTCAACCAGTACTAGGTCTAAGTTATTAAGATCGAGACAATTTAGCTGCTCTGTTAAGTTAGGCTCTGTGGGTTGTGATTTTTCTTTAAAAATAATAGTTCGGTAAGGCGATGCCAGCACCACCTGGGAAGCACCGGCTTTACGCAAACGGTAACTGTCTTTTCCGGGTTTATCCATCTCAATATCGTGGTGACTATGCTTAATCAAGCCTATATTGATTCCGTCCGCTATCAGCGAAGGTATTAACTTTTCGATTAATGTTGTTTTGCCTGTGCCACTATAGGCAGAAAAACCAAGAATAACTTTCGGAAAATTTTCTATAGAGTACATTTATCTCAGTTACTTTAAATTTGAATGCAGTGCAGCTATATTAGCTGCACTTTATATGAAAAATCAACGGATTGATTAGCAGCTATGCTGATTTATTATACTCAGTCTTTAAATATGCCCTTTGGAGAAACAATGTTCGCGCCTTACCTGGATGAATTTTTAATGCTCAGCCTGGTCCACTTGCTAGCCGTTATTGCCCCGGGACCGGACTTTGCCGTGGTGATCCGTCAAAGTATCAGCTTTGGCCGTAAAAGCGCACTGATCACAAGTTTAGGCATAGGTACGGGCATTTCAATACACATACTTTATACCTTGCTCGGGATAGGTTTTATTCTCAGCCAATCGGAAACGGCATTGATGGCCGCTAAAATTGTCGGTGCGCTCTACCTGAGCTATATCGGCTTTAATATGCTGCTTAGCAAACCGCAAAAGCAGATAGATGCTCAAGTTGTCATTGACTCAGACTTAAATCACCACAAAGGCGCTTTTATGCTGGGATTTATGACCAATGTATTAAACCCTAAAGCGACCCTGTTTTTTTTGGCGATCTTTACCGCTATCGTCAGTATTAATACTCCGCTCGCCGTACAAAGTATTTATGGGCTTTGGATAGCGCTGACAACGGCATTGTGGTTCTCACTGGTGTCTTTATTTTTCTCTCACCAGAGTGTGCGTGCCAAATTTGTTCGTCACGGTTATATTTTTGAACGGGTGATGGGGGTGATATTACTGCTCTTTGCAGCCAGATTAGGATGGTCTTTATTGTAGTCTGGCCTGAAAATCAGCAACAGCACTCATGATTTAAAAAACAGATTAGGCTATAGAAGGGGAAATCAAAGGAGCATATATTTACCCTTTCCTGAGTCGAGTTAGCTGCTCGGGAAAGGGTGAAAACAGGACTATTACGCAGAAAATTCACTATAGTAGGGGTAATAGTTAAACTAGCCTATCACTGGCTTCACTGCCGAGCTGCAAAATCCCTAGGGCACATTCACACCTTTTGAAGCTACCCAAACACGATACCACTGTTCCGCATTCATTTTCAGTGCGACTGCGTCCACGGCATCCTTGACGCGTTTAATATTACCGGTGCCCAATAAAGCCACTGGATTTGAGGGGTGTTTTAATATCCAGGCATA
>DATBNI010000161.1:0-16661 GCA_036554425.1 Psychromonas sp. | reverse complement strand
TTGTGCAGTTTTTTCTTCAATATCTGCATCGTAAAAGCGGATTGTTGAACCCGCTCTAGCTTGTGCTACCTTGGGCAGATCAAGGCGTGATACGCAGCCGATTTTTGGATAACCTCCCAGAGTTTGCCTGTCATTGAGCAGTATAATAGGTTGTCCGTCGGGTGGAATTTGAATCGCGCCAAGGGCAATGCCTTCTGAAATGATCCCGGCAGTATTACAGTTGATCTTTGCCCCTGTTAAACGCACCCCCATCCGATCGCTTTGCGGGCTAACGGTAAAACTATTTTGAAAAAACAGCTCGCGCTCAAATTTCGGGAAGCGCTCAAATTGATATGATAGCAGGACGCCAATACGGATATTGTCGCCATAATCCGGAATAAACTGCTTCGGAACCGATAGACAGACAGTGCGATCCTGGTTACTGCTTGCCGCAGTTAACAACTGTCCTACTGCTATTTTATTTCCCCTGGCAATCGATCCGTCATCTTTCGCCAGCCCGCCCAGCTTATTGCGCACCACAGTAGCGCTGCTGCCAAATATTTTAGGTGCAGCAAAGCCACCGGCAATGGCGAGGTAAGCTCTAAGCCCGGTTTGAGCAAAGCTAAGTTTAAGTGTCTGTCCTTTTTTGATTTGAAAGCTGCACCAGTTTTTTTGTACAATTCCGTCCAGGGTTGCCATCATATCGGCACCCGTGAGCGCGACCATGGTATCTTCCCTGGCTGTAAAACTCGCCTGGCCTAATGTAATTTCAAGCACCGGACAGTGCATGCTGTTAGCAAGCAAGTGGTTTGCCCAGCAGTAGGCATGCAGATCCACGGGACCGCCCTGACTTAAACCCAGTTGTGCCACGCCAAAGCGACCGACATCCTGAATAAGAGATAACATTCCCGGCTGAACTACTTCCAGTTTGGACATATTTGGCCTCCTTGCTGAGTAAACTCTTCCAGTGATACAGATTTAAAACGGACTTTGTCACCGACAGAAAAGGACATCATAGGATCCCTTTCAGGATTAAATAAGGTGATTGGGCAGTTACCGATAATCTGCCATCCTCCCGGTGAATCATCGGGATAAACGGCCGTCTGTCGGTCAGCAATACCGACACTGCCTGCGGGTATTTTCAGGCGCGGACTGGCGTGACGGGGCATGACGATACGTTGATCGACGCTGCCAAGAAAGGCGAAACCGGGAGAGAAGCCGATCGTACAGACGGTGTAATCACTCTGGCAATGAATATCGATAACTTGCTGGACAGATAAATTTTTCGCTTCAGCAAGCGTCTGCAGATCAGGCGCCACATCGGGGTGATAATAAACGGGGAGCTCAATAATCTTTTGTTGTTTTTGTTGTGAACTTTGTTTAAAACAGACAAGCAGCTCAGTTAAACGAGCTTCCAGAGTAGAATAGGGCATTTTTAACAGGTTGAATTCAATCATGATCGAGGTATAGGAAGGCACCACCTCAATAATTCCGGCAGCGAACTCGAGGCGAATTTTTTCGCTCAGAGAGCCGATCAGAGATGCCCGTTCCGGGGCAATAGTGTCACCGAGATAAATCATGGCATGCGTTTCTGATACTCTTTTGATAACGGCTGATTTCATGGGTTGAGTGCCCTAAAGAGTTGCTCGACTGTTGCCACCGACTGTGGATTGTCACCATGAACACAAACGCTGTCAGCGTTGATCTTTAGTTGGCCACCCTCGAGCGTTGTAACACAACCATTTTTGGCTAATTGCATAACCTGTTCGATAATTTTCTCAGCGCTATGATATACCGCTCCTGCCTGTGAGCGTGGAGCAAGTCGTCCTTCCTGTGTATAGGCCCGATCGGCAAAGGCTTCTAAAATTAACCGCACGCCCGCCTGTTCAGCAATACCCTGGTAGAGACTATTATCCGTTTGTGCGAGGATCATCAGCGCCGGTCGGGGAGATAATTTGGTAATACCTGCAATAACTGCGTGAAAAATATCCTGATCGACCATCATGTCATTATACAGTGCACCATGGGGTTTTACATACTCAACACTGCTGCCATAAAGCTGGCAGATTGCCTGCAGGGCACCGGTCTGGTAGGCAATCAGGTGGGATATCTGCTTTTTGGAGTGGGGAATACTGCGTCGTCCGAAGCCGATTTTATCATTATAGCCGGGGTGGGCGCCAATCTGGACGTTGCTTTCAACGGCTGACTGAACGGTTTTGGCCATCACATCCGGATCCGATGCATGAAATCCGCAGGCGATATTTACCATATCAACCCAGGGTATCACGGCTTCATCTAGGCCCATTTCCCAGTGACCAAAACTTTCTCCCACATCGCAATTAAGTTTCATTTCTACCTTCCTGTTCTGAAGTGACGGTAATTATTTGAGAACGATGCGATCCGAGAAATGAACGTATCATAATCCCTAAAGTGTGATTCAAAGATACATTGAAGACGATTTGTAAGCAAATTGTTTTTAATTTGTTGCCAAACTGTTACTAGGCGTATAAGTTCAGTGCTCGAATTTTAAGTTGTTCAGTAATTTTTATCGAAAATGATGGTGATTATTATCCATTTTAAACAGTGTTATTTGTGAATAACACAAAAAATAAAATGGCTTAATAGCAGATAGGTCTAATCGGCCTGAGGCTTTAAAAAAAGGAACTAGAAAATGAGAGTATTTCTTAAAACAACCACAATGCTGCTTGCGATAGCAGCCACTTCGACCAGTTTTGCCAGCACCCGATGGGATATGGCAACACCTTATGTCGATTCAACTCATCATACGCAGAATATCCGTCAATTTGCTGAAGATGTTACAGCGGCAACGGATGGTGAGCTCGAGATAGTGGTTCATGCTGGTGGTTCGTTAATCAACCATAAAGAGATTGTCCGTGCTGTACGTTCCCGGCAGATTTCTATCGGCGAAGTTTTTATTGGTATCTTAGGCAATGAGGATCCTGTGTTTAAGCTCGATAACCTGCCGTTTTTAGCCACTGATTTTGATCAGGCGAAGAAGTTATATGATGCATCAAAAGAAACGATAGAAAACAAACTGGCCGAAGATAACATGATGTTGTTGTATTCTGTGCCATGGCCGCCACAGGGTATTTACAGTAAAAAGGCGATTAACTCTGTAGAAGATCTGCAAGGTGGAAAAATGCGCGCCTACAGTTCAACCTTATCCCAATTATCTGTTTTGCTGAAGGCATCACCTACTACGGTTCAAACCGTAGAAATTCCGCAAGCTTTCTCCACCGGTATTATCGATATGATGTTCACCTCGCCGACAACAGGTGTCAGCAGCCAATCTTGGGACTATGTCAGCCACTATACGGACGTGCAGGCATGGATTCCGAAAAACATGGTGATTATTAATACCCGTGCATTTAAACGTTTGAATAAAAAATCTCAGCAGGGGCTATTACAAGCAGCTGCTGATGCAGAACTGCGCGGCTGGGAGATGGCAAAAAAAGAAACGGCATTAAATACTCAGATCCTTGCTGAAAAAGGCATGAATGTAGCCGCACCGACGAAAGCTCTGATGACCTCTCTTAACGACATTGGCGATGCCATGGCAAAAGACTGGGTGAAGGAAGCCGGAAGTGAAGGTGAAGCCATCTTAGAAGAGTACAAAAAATAATATATCCCAAACTACTTGAAGATGCTGATTCCTGCATCTTCAAGTTATTTGGGCCCTAGTCCCCGAGGGGAATAAAAAACAGGAGTTTCCATTCATGCGTTTTTTCTTGAATAAGTTGTACCACGGAGCCGGAGTTTTATCCGCCGTATGTATCGTCGCCATATGTGTTGTGATTCTCGCTCGCGTGGTAGGACGCTGGATGGGAATTGTTGTTCCGTCAAGTGATGACTTTGCCGGTTTCCTGCTTGCAGCCTCGAGTTTTCTTGCCTTAGCTTATACATTTCAGCATGGCGGTCATATTCGTGTGAGCTTGTTTACTTCACGCTTGAGCGAAAAAAGTGCACTTTTTTGCGAGCGTTTTGTGCTTGTCACCGCTTCCGTTCTGGTAGCATATTTAGCCTACGAGCTTTGTTATATGGTCTGGGAGTCCTGGAGTTATGAGGAGCTCTCATCGGGTTTTGTTGCCATTCCGATGTGGATTGTTCAACTTCCTGTTGCCCTTGGCATGGTTATATTTGCTATCTCGGTCATTGACTTGGCCGCATGCAGTCTGCTCTTCGGTAAACGGATTCCGCTTTCAGAAGAGGAATCGCTAGCTGAAAAAGACTTTATCAAGATTGACGGAAACGATCGTCAGGATTCAAAGGGAGAAGGTCAATGAATGAACTGATTATTGGAGGCATCCTTCTGGTGGTGCTGTTCGGTTTTCTTGCCAGTGGATTGTGGGTGGCTTTGTCACTGCTGATGGTTGCCATCTCGGGTATGATTCTGTTAGGTAACGATGCCTTTGGTTTGATATATGCAACTTCCACCTGGGGCGCGGTGTCTGACTGGTCACTGGCGGCTTTACCGCTGTTTATCTGGATGGGGGAAATCCTGTTCCGAACCCGCTTGTCCAGTGATTTGTTCGAGGGCTTAACTCCCTGGCTGGGGCGAGTACCCGGTCGTCTGCTGCATGTTAATATTTTGAGTTGCGGCCTGTTTGCCGCAGTATCCGGATCATCGGCTGCAACGGCGGCGACTATTGGTAAGATGACCCTGCCTGAGCTCAAGAAGCAGGGTTATGATGATAAAATGGCGATCGCAACACTGGCAGGCTCAGGAACGCTAGGTCTTTTAATTCCACCGTCAATTATATTGATTGTTTACGGTGTGGCGGCAGAGGTCTCTATCGGTCGTCTATTTATCGCGGGTGCCGTGCCCGGTATAATGCTGGTCATGCTGTTTATGGGATATACCATGTACTGGGCATTGCGCAATCCGAGCAAAGTACCCAGCGATACTGTCTCTTACAGCTGGTCTGTAAAGCTGAAAGCACTGCTCAAGCTTATTCCGGTCGCGCTTCTGGTGTTATTTGTTCTAGGTTCTATTTATGGTGGTCTGACAACCCCGACTGAGGCTGCCGCTTTTGGGGTCGTCGGCGCACTATTGCTCGCTTATACCGGTAGTTCCTTGACCCGGGAAAGCCTGGTCGGCAGCTTGATGGGGGCGACAAAAACCTCATGCATGATCCTGTTGATCCTAGCCGGCGCCGCATTTTTGACTGTTGCAATGGGTTTTATCGGCTTACCCCGTATGCTCGCGGAAAGCATCGCAGCAATGCAGCTTTCGCCTTATCTGCTGCTGTTTATTCTGACCCTGCTGTTTGTCGTGCTGGGCTGTTTCTTAGACGGTATATCCGTTGTTGTACTGACCACCTCAGTTGTTTTACCTATGGTGCTGCAGGCTGGGATTGATCCTCTGTGGTTCGGTATTTATATTGTTCTGGTCGTTGAAATGTCGCAAATCACCCCGCCAGTCGGTTTTAACTTATTTGTTCTTCAAAGCCTCACCGGGCGTGATATGATTTTCATTTCGAAGGCTGCGCTGCCGTTTTTCTTTTTATTGCTTTTCGCTGTGGTAATAGTCACGGTATTCCCGGGTATAGTCACCTGGTTGCCATCGGAAATGACCGCTAATTAAAAAAGAGATAACCATGAAAAAGAGTGAATATATTCCAATCGTCTCTTCATCACATTTGATGAGTAAAGATTCCGTTACCTTAAGTGAATTTGAGTATGCGTTAACCATGCTCAACAACGCCTTTGAACGTTGGATGCTGTCGTGCAGTTTTACCGCTGGGCTTCCTGAGCTGGGACCGCTTGATATTCTGGTACTGCATAATATTTATCATCGTGACCGGCCAAAACGGATCGTGGATGTTGCATTCACGCTCAATATTGAAGATATTCATAATGTCTCCTATGCGGTACGTAAACTTGTTAAGCGGGAACTGGTTGCAAGTGAAAGGCGCGGGAAAGATACCTATTATAGGGTGTCGGAAAGCGGACTGAAATTTTGCGAGGAATATCGCAAGGCACGCGAACAATGCCTTGTTGATGCTATTAGCAAGTTAAATATAAACGAGGAGCTGGGCGAGCTCGCCGCCACCATGAGAACCTTGTCCGGTGTTTATGATCCGGCATCACGCGCCGTACGTTCATTGTAAGTGATACCTTAGTTTTTTTTCTGCGGAATGGTAGGTTTTTTATTTATGGGAAATGCCTCTGAAATAACATTCAGAGGCATTTCAGCGCCATCACCGACCTTTTCCTTAGCCACTGAAGTAATCCTGCGCAGATAAAGTTTTTAAAAACCAGATAAGACTATTTTACCCTTGGATTTTCCCGATTCTAATAATGCATGGGCCTTAATCAAGTTTTGCGCATTGATTGTTCCAAAATCGTTGGCGATAGTCGATTTTAATTTCCCCTGTTCGACCATCTTGGCAACGCGGGTTAATATTTTATGCTGCTCAATCATGTCCTCTGTTTCAAAGAGTGAGCGGGTAAACATCAGCTCCCAATGAACAGAAACACTTTTGCGTTTAAGCGGCATAATATCGAGGGTCGCCGCATCATCGATCACGCCTAATTTCCCCTGCGGAGCGATAATTGTCGCAATCTCAGTGAAATGTGCTTCTGTATGGGTAAGACTGGCGATGAAGTCTACATTGTCCAGACCGATTGATTGCAGTTCCTGTTCTAAATTATGACTGTGGTTAATCACGTAGTCGGCGCCTAACTCCCTGACCCAACTTTGTGTTTCCGGTCTTGATGCGCTGGCAATAATAGTCAGATTGGTGAGCTGTTTTGCCAGCTGAATCATAATCGAGCCCACACCGCCCGCTGCGCCAATAATTAAGAGGGTTCCGCGACTCTCACTATTAAGATTAAAGCGATCAAATAACATTTCCCATGCTGTAATTGAGGTAAGCGGCATGGCGGCGGCATCGCGACAAGATAAATTTTTTGGGGCCAGGGCAACGATTCTTTGATCAACCAAATGGTATTCACAATTTGCACCCTGGCGGTTGATTGCACCTGCATACCAAACTTTATCGCCGGGTTTAAATAAGGTTACCTGCTCACCAACGGAGACAACCGTCCCAACCGCATCCCAACCTAATATCTTGTATTGCTGCTCAGTCGGAGTGACGCTATTGCGAATTTTTGTGTCTACGGGGTTAACTGAAATAGCTTCAACATTAACTAATATATCGGTGCCGCTGGCGACCGGTTTTGGAAGTTCTATATCAATCAAAGCCTGTGGATGGGTGATCGGTTGTGAATTTTGATAGGCAACTGCCTTCATATAGATTTCCTTTTTTGGTTATATACCCAAATTGCTTGAATCTGCATCTCCAGGTAGTTTGGGTGGCTTTAAGCTGCAGCATAGCATGTTTCTCTGCGCTGCCAATAAGGCAGTCTCTCTGCTGCGCGCTTACTCACATGAAAATCATGAGGGTAGCAGTAGCCTCTGATGGTGCACCGATTTTTAGCTAATTTTTGGTTTCAATCATTAAAACTTAATAAGTGTGATGAAGATCTTGTTATTGTTGATTTTAAATTTCAAAAATAATATAATGTTGATCTAGATCACATTTAAAAGGAATTATTATGAAACAGAAAATTGTTGACATTAGTCGTGAAATGGCAGGAATATTTATTATGTTTGCTGTCGCTGCCGCAATTGTTTTACTGCAAGCTTTCGTTTGGATCTAATCGGGCAGCAGCTCGATTAGCCTTTTTTAAACCTATTCTTCCAATATTACATTCTACCTGACATTTTAAACCGTTAAATGCCCCTTGATAGTCATCATAGTATCCAGCTTAATCAAAGCATCACAAACTTTTAAAATCCCCAACTCGACAAAGAGTTAAATGCTGCGCAGAATCAAATAGAGTGAACTATATTTAAGTAACATTCTTTCGCTCCTGTCCTGGGCGCAATTTTCCATAACCTGTAAACAGGTGGGGGAAGGTAATGAATAAAATTAATAACCAAGACTAAAACCTTTTTTATATATGGCTAATACTGATTTTAAGCAGCATAAGTGAATAGAAAATTGTAAATTTTAAATGAGTTTTTTTTACTCACCCTCAAATAATCAAGGACCTATAAAATGAAAAAATGGTTAGCACTTTGTGCCAGTGGTTTGCTGTTGAGTTTTCAGGTTATGGCAAATGAGTATCAAACAACCATAGAGCAGTTTAAAAGTTCTCCAAGCACAGCTGAATTTTTTGACAACGCTTATGGTTATGCTGTTTTCCCTACTATTGGCAAAGGGGGGATTGGTGTTGGCGGTGCTTACGGCACGGGGCAAGTTTATCTAGCTGGCCGACCGACGGGCAGTGTGAATTTGGTACAGGTAAGCGTGGGATTTCAGTTAGGCGGTCAAGCCTTCAGCCAAATTGTTTTCTTACAGGACAAACGGGCCTATGATGCTTTTACCGCCGGCAGCTTTGAATTTGGTGCCCAGGCAAGTGCTGTCGCGCTGACCCTAGGTGCCTCGGCCCAAGCAGGCAGTACCGGGACAGGGGCTGCGCTAGGCAAACAGCAGAGTCAGGCAAATTATGTCGGTGGCTTTGCTGTCTTCACCCTGGCTAAAGGAGGATTAATGTATGAAGCGAGTATTGCCGGGCAAAAATTCAATTTTCAAGCAGCCCAACAGAATAATAACGCAGATTAATCATTTGCATATAAGATAAGTGACGGGGCATACTAAGCCTGCTGGTATTAGTCTGCTCCTTGATTTTATTTTTCTTGTCTTCTATCCCAGAGGCGCATTGCCGCACAAGTCCCTTTCTATTGTTTTCCTTTTTTTAACGGGTGCTTAATTATCATACCCTGTGGGTTTTATCATGAATTTTCTGGCACACTTGCACATTGCAGAGCATACCAAGACTAGCTTTGTGGGTAATTTTTTGGGCGATTTCGTTAAAGGAAATCCCAGCGGACAATTTAATGTTGATATTGTGCAGGGCATTCGTCTGCATCGTTTTGTTGATAGTTATACGGACCGGCATCAACTGGTTAAATTGGCTAAGCCATTGTTTATCAAAGTGCAGCGTCGTTATGCACCTATTGCTTTAGATATGTTTTGGGATCATTTCCTGGCTAAGCATTGGTCTAAATTTCATAATTCATCATTAGGCGATTTTTGCCAGCAAGCGCAGTTACAAATTGAATTGGAGTCTGCCCGTGAAATAAATGCATTCCCGGAGCGCTTTAAAAAAACATCAACATTAGTCTGGCAGCAAAGGTGGCTTGAGTCTTACCAGGACGTTGATAATATTCAGTACGCACTAGAGCGTATGTCTTTACGCAGTATAAGAATGGCGCCATTAGCGTTGACCGGTGAAACATTGGTTAAGCATTATGGCGCACTATCGGAAATATTTTTTGAATTATATGCAGATCTGTTAGAGACAACAGCTGCATATGTTACTGACCGGGATAATAAATAACACCTTATCTTATAGCCAAACTATTTAAAGATACTGATTCCTGCATCTTCAAGTCATCTGGATACGCAATAAGCGTTTTATTTAGGAATCAAATTAGATTCATTCAGTGAATAAATGCTTAATATTTTCAAAATCACTTTTACCTGTCACGATTTCTTCAATATTTAAACCTGATACTTCATGGGGAAAAACTAACCACTCTTCCGACTCATGGATAAAATAATCGGGTACTATGTCAACGGTTTTATTTTTAGGTTTGTAATAGGGTGTGGCAATGCGTACATCTGTGGGCATATTTAAGCGCATCTCCGATGTCAGTCTTTCAACTAATGCCACCACACTTCTGCCTGAGTCGAATACATCATCAACTATTAATAAGCCATCGTCAGCATTGGCATTTTCAATAATATAATGCAGGCCATGCACTTTTATGGTTTTACTTTGTTTGCCAATACCATAATAGGAGGAAGTGCGCACCGCAATGTGGTCGGTATCTACTTTTTTGTAATCAAAGTATTCCTGTACTGCAATACCTATAGGTGCGCCTCCTCGCCAAATACCAACAATAAATTGTGGACGAAAACCGCTGTCATAGACTTGTGCGGCAAGACGAAATGAGTCTTCAAGTAGTTGTTGGGCAGTAATATATACTTTGTTAGACATTTAATAACCTCTGCGAGTGAATTTTTGCGCAAAGTTTAGAGCAACAGGAGAAAATAACAATAACCTAGATCCTGTTTATAGCCTTTTTTGCATAAAGTTATCATTATCTCTGAGTTGACTCGCCGCCAGATGCTCTTGATCAAGATTAGCGATAAAAGTATTAAGTTTTAGGTTTCGCGGTATTGCATTGATTATCTTTCAACAAAAGTTGTTTAAATTCTGCTGCGGGAACGGGTCGGCTGAATAAATACCCTTGACCGTATTCACAGTCCTGTTGCTCTAAGAAATTGGCCTGCCAGTCAGTTTCAATCCCTTCTGCAATGACTTTTAATTTCAATGCTCTGGCCATTGCTAAGATCGCGGTAACCAAGCTCATGTCTGCATGGTTGGTGGCCATGTTGCTGATAAATGCTCGATCAATTTTAAGCGTGGAAAAAGAAAATTTCTGCAGATAACTTAATGCGGAATAACCTGTCCCAAAGTCATCAATTGAGAGTTGAACTCCCTCTGCTTTGAGCTCTGCTAGCATCTTTATAAGGTCATCATGCTGGTTAATCAAGAGGCTTTCCGTTACTTCAATTTCGAGTTTGTTAGCCGGCAACCCGCTTTTTTTCAATATTTTTCTTATTTTAATGAGCAGTTCATCGCTGTAGCGAAACTGCACGCAGGAGAAGTTCACTGCAATTTGAACAGGGGCAATTGATTGCCACTCGGCGGCCTGAGTGCAAGCCTGTTCGAGTGCGCGTTCTCCGATAATATGAATCAATCCATTTCTTTCTGCCAAAGGAATAAACTCTTCGGGAGAGATGAAACCCAAGTCTTTATCCTGCCAGCGCATAAGTGCTTCAGCAGCGATAATTTTACGCGTTTTCAGGTCAATAATAGGCTGGTAGTAGAGTACTAACTCATTCTTACTAATCGCCTGGCGTAAGCGACCATTTAATAAAAGATTACGCTGCACGTCATGATTCATGCTGGGATCGTAAAAACTGAAACCATTACGTCCTGCTTCTTTAACCCGATACAGGGCGGTATCTGCATTTTTTAGCAAACTGTCCGGGGTGTTGCCGTCCTGAGGAT
Organism: Psychromonas sp.; assembly: GCA_036554425.1. Classification (GTDB taxonomy): domain Bacteria; phylum Pseudomonadota; class Gammaproteobacteria; order Enterobacterales; family Psychromonadaceae; genus Psychromonas. Next base: position 5,507 of record DATBNI010000161.1, on the reverse strand, counting down.
AGATTGACATACCTATACTGGTAGAGGTAAAAAACTCCTGATTGTCAATGGTAAAAGGTTGATCAAAGGATGCGAGAATTTTACTGGCTAAATTTTTTGCTGTTTCTTGGCCTGTGATTTCAGGGATAATGAGTAAAAATTCATCTCCTCCCAAACGAGCGACAGTATCTGTATGACGCACCGATTCAACCAGTCTCTCACTGGTTTTTTTGAGAATTTGATCACCTGCATCATGGCCTAGAGTATCATTAATCTGTTTGAAATTATCCAAATCGATAAACATGAGCAGGATCTGCGTATTATCTCTTTGTGAGCGATTAATAGCCTGGGTAAGTCTGTCCTGGCTATAACTTCTATTCGGTAATTCAGTCAACGAATCGTAATTAGCTCGATGAGCAAGCTCTTGCTCGGATTGTTTACGTTTTGCTACTTCAGATTGTAACTTAGCATTTTGGTCGGCGAGAATGCCTTGTTGTTTAGTCGAAAGCTCAACCTGAGTGTGCAGTATTATATTGGCATTGTTGATTCGCATGAGATAATAAAGTCCCATTAATACCGGGAAGGCCAATACTGAAATGGCTAAAACAAACCAACCAGATGTAAATATATCCTGTTCACTGACCGGTTCAAACCAACCCTCTAAGCTAAATATTGTGCCCCTGATCGGAGATTCAATATATATATTATTATAATTTATATTATAAAGGGGGACAGAGTAAGAATGTGAGTCCGTTATTGTAAAAGAGTCCCATGCTTGAATATCGCCAATCGGCGTTGATAGTTGCATGTGACTCTCATTGTTAGTTTGCCTCTGTGAGATCAGTTTCTGGATCAGCAAGTTACTATTAATTTCAGCAATTAATAATGCACTGGGTTTATTTTGATAGTAGACGGTTTGCAAAATTTTAATTTTTAACCCGGCAGGACTGTTAACGGCGATGATTTTTGCCATTTTTGTATTAACACCAATTATTGAGCTATGTTTTGTCTCTGAGGGGCTATTGTTCTCCATTTCAGTAAATGGAATTTGGCTAATATTTAACGCCGTTCCCGGATTTGTGTCGACGATAGGGCTCTTGCTGAAATCAACTAATGCGATCCGCTCGTAAATTGGAATGTTATTAATTTTGCCGCTGCGGGCAAGGTTACTGATCAATTTATTTAAATTAAACAGGCTTGAACCTAATCCGTATTCCATCGACATCCCAGAAGCCAGGTTGGCGAAAAAGGCGCTCATTGTTTTATCTGTTGCTATGTTGTTAATATTATCCTGGTTCACCTCAAAGAAAAACCCCAGGGTATCGGCATAGTTAGTGACTTTAAGTTGTAACTCATTATATTGTGATTCTTTGAGTCTTTTTTGACCGAGGTTGGTCACCGCCAGAATCAAAATAAGATAAGCTGATAATACAACGCCCGCTAAGATGATGGCTGTTTTGCTGCTAAAGCACTTTTTTATTAGCATAGTGTTAATTTACTGCTGACGATGTTGTAAAGAATTTTGGATAAAAATGAAATACACTGGGATAATATTTCTGCACTATCTTATTGTAAGTGCCATCAGCTCGAATCTGCTTTAGATAAGCGTTAAACGCTTTTCGCAACTCTGGGGACTCCTTACGAAAGCCGACTGCCATTCGCTGTTCAGCGGAGATTGGGCCGATCACCTTAATCTCTCCCGGCCATTTTTCCAGTGCGATAAGTGTATCGGGAACATCCAATAAAGTACTGTCGGCATCACGGTTTAGAATAGCGGGGATCATTTCATTTAATTTGCGTTCCTTGACGGGCAAAATAATATTAGCACCTGTTAATGCCAGATTGTATAGGTCGGGATCCAGGCAAGATTGTTTCATTGCCAAAACGTCACGATTATTAAGAAGTGATTTGACTTGAGCAATATCTTTCTCGATAGAGCCGCTTGGCCGGATCGGTTGTAAATTCGAATCACTGCGTGAGACTAACCATACTGCGGAGGGAAAATAATCATCAGAAAAAGCGATCACTTCTTTGCGCCACTCAAGTGTAGTCGCGCCATTGGCGATCAAATCACCCTGTATGCTTTCCGGTTGACCATAGGTTATTTTATTATTATTGAATTGTGCATTTCGACCTGTTAATTTCCCGAATACAGTAGTCCACTTTGCCGGGATATATTCATACTTAACACCTAAGTGAGCCGCAAAGGCCTGGATCAGTTCTGTATCCATTCCACCATGAATGATTTTGTCACCCTGCGGATATTTAGTCACAAAATTGGCATAGGGGATCCCGATATGACGAAGCACACCTGCTGCCTGGATTTCTGCGAGATCTCGCGCACTGGCCTGGCTAGTAGTTATCGTTACTATGGCTAATAATAAAGCCGGTATAAGGGAAATCCGTTTCACTGCCATTTTGTTGCCTTATCTGACTGATATGCCAATTGAAAATTTTATTGTTGTCTCAAAAAAGCACAACCTAGAGCTTATCTAAATTGTGCCGTTATGTCGATAACTACATTGTTTGGTAAAGACTCGCCATTGCTTTCACCAAGCCCGTTACGTCTTCGTCATTATGAAACAGGTGCGTTGAGACACGCAGTGCATGGGTAGTAAATTGATCATCAATATGCACTTTAAAGTCGGTAGTGCGTATGATGTAACCAGTCTCTTCACGCAAACGATCTCGAAACTCGTTTAATATATGCAAATCTGTTTTATCATAAAACGGATTAAAAGAGGTGATACCGCTTGATAGCTCGCGGATATTTGGCGCGTAAAGCTTCCCGAAGGGGAAAGCCGCATTATCTGTTAACAGATCTTTGCACAGAGCGCTTAAATCTAAAGCATGCTCCTGAATTTTATCACGGCCAATACTATCCCACATTTTGCACGAATCAGTTAACGCCTGCAGGGCCGGAAAATTATCATTGCCTTTGTATTGCAGTTTCCACTGTGCAGAGAAAGAATCAATGTGCCCTAGTGAAGAGTTAATGAACCAGGCTAATTGCTGTTGTGATGATTTTCTTACATAAAGTATGCCTGTTGAGCCGGGGCCACACTGCCATTTATGTCCTGAGCCGGCATAAAAATCACAGCCTATGTCATGAAAATCCAAGTTCATCATACCTATGGTATGGGCACCATCAATCAAGGTTGGGATATTGTGCTGAGCAGCTAACTCACAAATGGCTTTAGCCGGTAGAGCAGTACCTGTTTTGTAAGTAATATGGGAGAAAGCGATTAAACGAACGGTTAATCCCCTGGCCTGTGCATCAGCAATACCTTGTGCGAAAACGTCTACAAACTGTTGTGCGCTGATCTCTTCACTGCCGGTGAAAACGGGTATTTCTAAGTAAACGACTGTCGCACCGTAACGCTCAGCTGCAATAGTTAAGGGTGAAATGGCGGCAACATGTTCATGGTGGGTGGTTAAGATCGCATCACCCTCTTCAAAGTTTAGGCCGTTAATAATACTTACCATACCGTCTGTGGTATTACGGCTTATTACAATTTCGTCATTATCCGCACCAAAACCCGGAGCAATGGCATCGGTCATTTCAGTGGTATGAGGCCAAGCACCAAACTTATCCTGCATATCCCATGGGTTACTCGCAACAATATGGTTGTTTTTATTATAGCTTTCGATCACATTACGAGGCATTGAACCGGTTGAGCCTATATTCATATAGGTTGTTTTTTTGTCGAGAATAAACTCTTTACTTACTTTTTTCCAAAACTTTTGATCTGAATGGTGACTGCTTAAATGTCCCCAACCATTGTTAAATTCACTTGCCTGTGCTGTGCCGGACAGTACGCCCGCGATGGCTATACCGGTAGTGGTTTTAAGGAAATCTCGACGGCTAAAGCTCGAAGATTGGCTGTTGTTATTTTGACTCATTATTAAAACTCCATTTTATGATTGAAATATTCCGTTATTGTTGTTTTTTAAAGGATCATACTACTCAGAGGTTAATCCTATCACTATTGTTTTTATCGATTATTAAGATCCAGCTCGCTGTTTTAATGTGTAATAAAAAATCAAACAAATTTCATCTTAACTAATTTGTTCTGAAAGACAAAGTGAGCTTGGCCTGTTTTTTCTCTATTTCTTGTTTAATCTGTGCAAATATAGTTTTATTTACTGATCGCATGGTTGGTTCATGGCAAAATAACAACAATTCAGAGGGGATCATAATAAAATATTGACTTAGCCGTCTAGACGGCTTATTGTTTGCCGCTATTTCGCTTTCATCTGCTTTCCGCATAGTGTAAACAGAAACAATTTAAGTTACTCACCGTTAAATTCAGGAAATTTGATGATCCAGATAAAAAAAGTTAATAAAGTGTTTGATCAAGCTGGGCGGGCAATTAATGCACTCAGTAACATTAACCTCTCTATCGAGCAGGGTTGTATTTTTGGTGTTATCGGCTCCTCCGGTGCGGGCAAGAGTACTTTAATTCGCTGTGTTAATTTATTAGAACGTCCTACAAGTGGCAGCATCATCATTGATGGCATTGATCTTACTCAATTATCAACGCAAGAGTTAACCTTAACGCGTCGTAAAATTGGCATGATTTTCCAGCACTTTAACTTGTTATCTTCACGAACCGTTTTTGATAACGTGGCGCTGCCTCTTGAGCTCGCAGCAGTCAGCAAAAATAAAATTAAACAGAAGGTCAATAGCTTGCTGGAGCTTGTTGGCTTAACCGACAAGCGCGATACCTACCCCGCCAATTTAAGCGGGGGACAAAAACAGCGGGTGGCGATTGCGCGTGCGCTGGCGTCCGATCCTGTGGTTTTATTGTGTGACGAAGCGACGAGCTCACTGGATCCGGCAACCACACAATCAATTTTAGAATTACTGCGCAAGATTAACCGCGAGTTAAATTTGACCATTTTGTTAATTACCCATGAAATGGCGGTCGTAAAAGGTATCTGTACACAAGTTGCTATTATTGGTGATGGTAAATTGGTTGAAAAAGGACTGGTTGGTGATATTTTCGCACATCCTAAAACAGAATTGGCCCGTCAGTTTATCCGCTCCACCCTGGATCTGACTATTCCCGCTGATTATCGTGCGCGTTTATTGGCAAGCAGAGCTGAAAACAGTTTTCCATTGGTGCGTTTAGAGTTTACCGGCGCATCTGTTGATACCCCTTTAATCAGCCAGCTGGCACGGTTATTTCAGATAGATATCAGTATTATCAGCTCCAATATGGATTACGTTGGCGGGGTTAAATTCGGCCTGATGTTAGCTGAGTTTTTTGGCCCGGAAGACGCGGCTTTAAAAGCTATTGCTTTTCTAAAAGATCATAATGTAGAAGTTGAGGTGTTAGGTTATGTCATTTGATTCAATGTTGGGTTGGTGGGGGGGGCATCAAGGTCTTCTGCAATTATTACTCGAAGCCTTAGGTGAAACAGTTGCTATGGTGTTCGCTTCCGGACTGGCCGGATTTGCAGTCGGTATTCCCGTTGGTATTGTATTGCATTTAAGTAAAAAAAACGGATTACTTGAGCACCAT
>DATBNI010000159.1:0-5173 GCA_036554425.1 Psychromonas sp. | reverse complement strand
TGAACTAGGTATAACTTATAATAGACATCTGACAGAAATAGCACCTAACGTCTTACTAGCTCATGGCGACGAGGGCCGTATGTTTAAAGACTCAGGCCGTACAGCTCTGGACTTAGCAAAGCGAACAGGTAAAAACGTTATTTGTGGACATAGTCACCGCCAAGGAATAGCAAGCGAGTCTACTGGCTTTGGTGGTAAACAGTCTGTTCTTTGGGGTATGGAAGTCGGTAACATAATGAACTTAAAGTCTAGTGGCGCTGGATATCTAAAAGAAAAGATTGCTAACTGGCAGACTGGCTTCGGTATTTTGTATGTAGAAAACGGCATAGTTAAACCCGAAGTAGTGCCTATGGACTCTAAAGGCCGATTTATTGCAGATGGTGAACTGTGGCATTAATCACAAATAATATAGGATTAAATACCCAATAATTGGCGTGTCAATAGTACTCTTTATTTTGAAAGGGGAACTAATGCCAAGAATAGAATACACAGTAAGAGACCTGATTTTTGAGGGTATTACTGCAATTATGAAAATACACAATCAACACCACGCGTTTAAAAAATGCGATTGTGAGAATATCTTGCAGCAATTTAACGAGATGTCGGAGCTGTTTGACTTTAGAGTTGCTCAAGAGGTATTTAAAAAATGAACACTAAAATCATGCCCGTTACAGTGCGTTTAACCTACAAAGAAAAGCAAGAGCTAATAAAGTCAGCGCTCGATAGTAACTTAAATATGTCTGACTACATAAGAAAATACATACCAGAGTTAAAGGGGTCAAAATGACATATCAAGACGCGTTAAAAGATTACATAGAAGTTAAAGACCGAATACAGGAATTTTATAAGAGATACCCTAACGGCTCTTTACAGTTTGATTTTAATGGCACTATGGATATTGCAGGCCAATCAATAATATGGGGCAGAGCATACGCTTATAGAGACCAAGAGGACATAAGGCCAGCAATAGGTACGGCGTGGGAGTTTCTACCAGCTAAATCGCCTTTTGCTAAAGGTGCTGAATTAATGGTGCTTGAGACTAGTGCTTGGGGTCGTGCGATTGCAGCTCTTGGTATTGCAGTCTCTAAATCTGTAGCTTCTAAAAACGAGGTTAAAGCAGCGCAAGAACGAGACCCTTGGGCAGGCCCACCAGATGACGCTATAACGGCCTTAAAGGCGGATTTAAAGCCCGTAGCGCATTACTTTGTAGATGAACCCACAGACGAGCCTAGAGAGGCTGTAAAGCCCTCTGTTGGCTCTGTAGGGCCTAAACTGGCTTCGGCTAAGCAAATTAACTTTTTAAGGGTGTTATTTGGCAAAGCATGGCAAGCCTGTGGTTATGAGGGTAAGCCAGATGATGACGAGCTAGTGGCCTTTGTAAACCATAATACTGATGACGGATACACAAGCCTTAGTGAAGTCACTTCTCACGCTATGTCAAAGCTAATAGATGAGCAGTCTAATTTTAAAGAACTCTTGCAAGCGTCTAAAAATGACGTTCAACAGTGGAAGGACCAAGCCTTTTGATATTAGAGCTGTTATTCATACTTTCTGATAAACAGGTTATAGAAATGTTGCCTAATGAGTGGAAAGAGATAGCTGCGTGCGAGTCTAGTTTAGACCCAAGCGCCATTAATCCAACTGGCAAATACCGAGGCCTGTTTCAATTTGACTACAGGTCTTGGGAGTACGTGGGGGGGTCTGGCGACCCCTCGCGTGCCTCAGTTACAGAACAATACAAAAGAGCTAAACTATTACATGAGAAACAAGGCTGGAACGCTTGGCCTCAATGTGCTAAGAAAGTAGGGCTGCTATGAACTGGTTACCAGAACTAACCAACGGCGAAATGACTGTTCTCATATTCGCCACATGGATAGTTTTAATGACTTGGATTTACCACACTAAAGACCCTAGCAAAAAAGATGATTAGGAGGTGAAATCATGGAGTATAGTAAAACCTATCAGATAGAGTTGGCACTGCGCAAGTCAATTGCAAATGATTTGTTCGTAAGGCGCGAACAGTTTGAGTCTAAAAAAGATTTAGACGAAGCGATAAAGATAGTGGAGAAAAAAGCATGATTGAATTTATAGTCGGCTTAGCGTTAGGTGGTTTACTAACTGTAATAATTGCACACTTTCAAATAAAAGGGGTTTTAAATGAAAGGCTTGGAAAACGTTAAAAGATGTCGCAACTGTGGCGTTTGGACATGGCACAAAATTAGGATGATAGAGTACGTACCAATATGCGCGACATGCAAAAAGATAGTAACAAAATAGCCAGTATGTATTATGAGTGGAGGCCATGCGTAGCTTGTGCGTGGCCGATACTCAGTAGAGCATTAGAACCAATGTGTGAACCATGCATAGAACAAAGAAACGGCTATAACTGATGAGTAAGTTAGAAATGGGTTTAACTCGTTGCTATAGGTGCGCTTATGTGCTAAGGTCTACAGCTCATAGGATACACTCAGAGTTCTTTTGTAGTACGTGCTATTATAATATGACTGCTGAAGTAAAGCAGATGTACGAATTGCAATTAGAACCAATGGATTTAGATTTATATAGGAAAGAACTAAATAAAGAGTAGTTAAGCAGCTACTTATCGAGAGTGCTTAGCGCCCTAGTCAGGCGTTTACTGGCCGTTAGAGGGTCTTACTTAATCTTGCCTAGATGATGGCAGGCGTGTCTCAACACGATAGAGAGACGAGAGTATTAGCAGCTAGTAACACACACTACCTATTAGCACACAAAGGTTTAATACTCAAATGGCGTAGTGACTCGAGAGAGTGTCACCGATGTCCGATGTATGACGGGCTTGTTGGTGGTTTGTGAAAACAGGCCACCTCTATCCTCAGTACTCAGGGCTTGAGATAAACAACAACACAGACTAAAAGACTAAATAACAAGATATAGTAGTAATGATGATACAATAAACAACATGTGGGAAAACAGGGTACCCCGTATGGCGGGTAGGCCATGGAGGAGGCTACGTAGTGAGATACTCAAGCGAGACAACAGAACTTGTTACTACTGCGGAATTCATGAGGCTACTCACGTCGACCATGTCACACCCATCAGTCGGGGCGGAACTGACTCAGCATCAAATCTTGTCGCTTGCTGCAAACGTTGCAACCTACGCAAGGGTGAGAAAACCGCAGACGAATTTATCAGAAAACAACAGATGAAGCGCAAACTAAAGGGTTTTTTTGACAGCGCGGACACCCCACCGACCCCTGCCATTCTAATAATCCCTTCATCAACCAGCATTCTACCACGGTAGGTATCGGTTATCGCATCTGGTTGTTCATAGATCTCTTTCAACATGAAATGATCATACCCGGCTTTTTCTATTTGCTCCAGGTTGAGTTGTAATTCCTGGATATAAGGATCTACCAATGAATCATCATGGATCTTTCTTACCTTTATTTGCTTACCAAGTCTTACTACGGCCATTTCCCCATCTTCCAGGTAAATTGCATTGCTTGTAAATTCTATAAACGGAGAAGCATCTGAAGCTATAAAGAATTCATTCTCGCCAATTCCAATTGCCAATGGACTTCCCAAACGTGCAACGACAAGCTCATTAGGTTTTCTGTTATCAAAAACAGTGATAGCATAAGCTCCTACGGTTTGGTTAAGTGCTATTTGCACCGCCTTCCCAAGTTTCACTTTTTCGTTAATCATGACATCTTCTATCAGATTTACCAGCACTTCAGTATCTGTATCTGATTGAAAAGTATAGCCTCTTTTTATAAGCTCTTTTTTAAGCGTTGCAAAATTTTCTATTATCCCATTATGTATTATTACCAAATTCCCTGAATTTGAATAATGAGGATGGGAATTTACATCGTTGGGTACCCCATGAGTTGCCCATCTGGTATGACCAATTCCCACATGTCCTTTTGTAGATGTAGTGCTCTCAAACTTCGCTTTAAGATCAGCAACCTTACCTTTGGTCTTGCATAGGTTGAGTTGTTCTCCATCAAACAAAGCAATTCCGGCGCTATCATAACCTCTGTATTCAAGTCTTTCCAATCCTTTTAACACTATTGGATAAGCGTCTCTATATCCAATATATCCTACAATTCCACACATATCTTAATTGTTTGTTTCGGTATAAATAATATTAAATTTCAGTCTTTTTCCCGGATCGCTTTCCAAATTCCCATGAAGCACTGTTCCTCGCGGCGTAATTACAGAAGATGAAGGCACCCTGTCAATACCGTTTACCGGATTTTTTAAAGCTGAATTTGACAATAAATTGATATTCTGGGTTACTACAAGCCCAAGTTTTACATTTTCTCTATCCTCATCATTAAGGATTTGCTTAACGTGTTCCGTGATCCTGATCTTATAACGAATTCCATTTTTATCTGCATCCCTAACCAATCTTCCGGAATGACTCGTGAGTGAACTCAAAGGAAAAGTAGGATCCGGTTGCTCTATTCTATAGTCTAGAAGCGGCTGATTTGTCTTTAGGTTATAAAGATAAATTCGCTCTGGTTCTGAATTTCCACCCTGAACCTTATCCTGATTTACATAAAAGGTTAAACTTGCCTCATTAATTAGCCAGTTATTCGCCCTTAGCTCTTCAAGCTCTGCTTCATCCTCAAAAAGCTCTATTACGGCCATACTACCAGCTCCTCCTTTCAGATAAAGATTTTCTGCACCGGTTTCTTCATTTGCTTCTTCAATCTCCTGGGCAATTTGCGCCGGAAGTTCCTGAGAAAAAGTGTTTACCGTATTCCCTCCAAGCTCCAGTTTATAAGATCTTGAAACTTCCAGAGTAGCACCATCCACTTCCTGAAAATCTGTATAATACAAAACAATTCCCGCTTCGTTATTACTTAAGTTTAACAGCAGCATAGAGCCATTCCCATTTACTGGTTCAGCTTCAATATATAAACCTCTTATATAATTTCTGAAGTTATTATTGTTGGACAATTCTGAAGATCCCTGTTTATCTAGTAAATTCTCTTTAAAGAATTGCGTCGATAATGGAACCCTTAACCTTGGACTTACTCTTATAGTATCAATTTCATTTGTGCCTGAGGTTGGGTCATTTTCAAAATAAACGACCTCTCGCGCCGAAGGTTGAAAAGATTCATTGACATAAATGGGATCCCCAATTAAACTCGCTTTAAAAACGGGGCCCTGATCTGAATAATATTTT
>DATBNI010000154.1:0-1695 GCA_036554425.1 Psychromonas sp. | reverse complement strand
TCATTGTTTTAATCTCGCATACAGGCCGTACCAAAGCACTGGTAGAGGTAGCTCAACTTGCCCGTGAAAACGATGCCTTTGTTATCGCATTAACCCCTATCCATTCACCGCTTGCTGAAAAAAGTAACTTGGTTCTTTCAGCCTCGGTACCGGAAGATACTGATATTTATATGCCCATGGCATCCCGTATTGTGCAAATGGTCATTATTGATGTTTTAGCTACAGGTTTTACATTACGCCGAGGTCCTAAATTTATTGAGCATTTGAAACGCATCAAAACGGGGATCAAGGACTCTCGCTTTGAAAAGGTCAATGCCAATTAGGAATAATTAGTTGATCTAATTACACTTTCTAATATAGTAAAAAAATAAAACAGAAAAATCCTTTAAATTCACTGGAGTAGATTATGTTAAGACGCACAAAAATTGTTACAACCCTGGGTCCCGCTACGGATCGTGATAATAATTTGGAAAAAATCATCGCAGCCGGAGCTAATATGGTGCGTATGAACTTTTCACATGGCGAGGCCATTGATCATGTAAGACGTGCCAATGAAGTGCGCGAAATAGCAGCCCGTTTAGGTAAAGAAGTTGCCATTATGGGCGACTTACAGGGGCCTAAAATCCGCGTTTCTACTTTTAAAGATAATAAAATCAACTTAGTGGTAGGTGATAAATTCACCTTGGACAGTGATATCGAAAAAGGTCAGGGAGATCAACAAGCGGTTGGCCTTGATTACAAAACGCTACCGCAGGAAGTAACCTCAGGTGATCTGTTATTACTTGACGATGGTCGCGTGCAACTGCAGGTAGAAAATGTTATCGGCAATAAAGTAAATACGGTTGTAACCATTGGCGGTCCTTTGTCCAACAATAAAGGTATTAACAAAAAAGGCGGTGGATTATCGGCTGCGGCGTTAACACCTAAAGATAAAAAAGACATTATTACGGCGGCTGAAATTGGTTGCGATTACTTAGCGGTTTCTTTTCCGCGTAATGGTGCGGATCTTCATTATGCACGCCGTTTAGCAAAAGAAGCGGGTTGTCATGCTAAAATAGTGGCTAAAGTAGAACGTGCAGAAGCCGTTGAAACCCAAGAAGCATTAGAAGAGATTATTCTTGCTTCCGACGTAGTCATGGTTGCCCGCGGTGACCTGGGTGTGGAAATTGGCGATGCGCGTTTAGTGGGTGTGCAGAAAAACATGATCCGTACCGCGCGTCGTTTAAATCGCGTGGTTATCACAGCAACACAAATGATGGAGTCAATGGTCAGTGCACCTATGCCAACACGCGCCGAGGTAATGGACGTGGCTAACGCGGTATTAGACGGCACAGATGCGGTGATGTTGTCGGGCGAAACAGCGGCGGGAGATTACCCGATTGAAACAGTGAAAGCGATGAGTGAAGTTTGCCTTGGCGCCGAGCTGCACCCAAGCATTAATATTTCCAAAAACCGCATGGAATGTACCTTTGATGACCCGACTGAAGCATTAGCGATGACCGCAATGTTTGCAGCTAACCACACTGTCGGTATTAAAGCGATTGTTGCCCTGACTGCGTCGGGTACCACCGCTTTATTGATGTCGCGTCTAAGCTCTGGTTTGCCTATCTTTGCACTTTCAAGTAACCCGCAAACATTAAGTTATTGTGCATTGTACCGTGGTGTCACCCCGATTAAATTTAACTCGGCTTCCGC
>DATBNI010000119.1:0-2418 GCA_036554425.1 Psychromonas sp. | reverse complement strand
CAAATCAATATTTTTTTGTGTAAAAGGCTTTTATTCTTCCTATACTCACTGAGTAACTATCTGCCTATTTGTAATCAGTTTTTGCAGCAAAACCATGACAAGTTTTCCAACTTTCACTGAGTTTGTCATTTACTCTTTACTATGTTACTTCTTGTTGGTGACTTTCTGATAGAAAGTTTTGTTCGTAAAGAAAGTGCTTTTTTGAAACGGTTAAGCTGCTGATGTTAGGTGATAGATAGTGAATTTGTTAAGGAGATAGATGATGTCTGGAAATAAAATTAATATTGATACTAAAAATACTTTCACGGTAAATGGTCAAGTTTATAGCTATTATGCGATAAACAAAGGCGAACTAGCGGGTAACGATTCGATAGCAAGCTTGCCCGTCTCAATCAAAGTTTTGCTGGAAAATTTATTACGCCATCAACAGGATAATGGCGGCAGCAGAAAAGAAATTGAAGCGCTCGCCAGCAGTCGAGGACGAGGCAGCGCGACAGAAATTAACTATCAGCCTGCGCGCGTTTTAATGCAGGATTTTACCGGTGTGCCGGCAGTTGTTGATCTCGCCGCTATGCGTAATGCAGTCGTTAAACAAGGGCTTGATCCGCAAAAAATCAACCCGTTGAGCAAAGTTGATCTGGTGATCGACCATTCGGTTAACGTCGACAAATTTTCAACCAAATCCGCTTTTGATGAAAACGTGGCTATCGAAATGGCCAGAAATAAAGAACGTTATGAGTTTTTAAAATGGGGTAAAGGGGCGTTTAAAAATTTCAGCGTAGTACCACCAGGCACGGGAATTTGTCATCAGGTCAATCTTGAATATCTGGCTAAAGTTGTTTGGAGTGAAACGATAGATAATGAGAGTCTGGCCTATCCTGATACCCTGGTGGGTACCGACAGCCATACCACCATGATCAATGGTCTGGGCGTTTTAGGTTGGGGTGTCGGCGGAATTGAGGCCGAGGCGGTCATGCTTGGGCAACCCATTTCAATGCAGATCCCGGATGTTGTCGGATTTGAACTGACGGGGAGATTGGCAGAAGGGATCACCGCGACGGATCTGGTGCTGCAGGTTGTTCAAATGCTGAGAACGCAGGGAGTGGTCGGAAAATTTGTCGAATTTTATGGTACCGGTCTTGCTCATTTACCCTTGGCCGATCGTGCGACTATTGCCAATATGGCACCGGAATATGGTGCTACCTGCGGATTTTTTCCGGTCGATCAGCAAACCCTGAATTATTTGCAATTGACAGGTCGTGACCAGCAAACTATTGATCTGGTTGAAGCTTATTGTAAATTGCAGGGGTTGTGGCGTGATCAAAACACTCCAAAGGCTGATTTTTCCGATACTTTGCAACTCGATATGAGCGCTATTGAACCTAACCTTGCGGGACCGGACAGACCGCAGGACAGAGTCGCTATGCGCCAGTTAAAAACCGCGACCGATGACTTTATTGACCTCAATGGCAAGAGTCAGCAAAAGACTAACTATTTTCCGCTCAAAGGCAGTGACCAATCGCTCCATCATGGTGCTCTGGTGATAGCCGCCATTACCTCCTGCACTAACACCTCCAATCCTGCCGTTATGCTGGCAGCTGGACTGCTGGCGAAAAAAGCCGTGGCAAAAGGACTGGTTAAAAAACCCTGGGTTAAAACCTCACTTGCCCCCGGTTCAAGGGTAGTGACCGATTATCTTGTGGAAACAGGATTACAGCAATCACTCAATGCTCTCGGCTTTAATCTGGTGGGTTATGGCTGTACTACCTGTATCGGCAATTCAGGTCCTTTGCCAAAGGATGTCCATGATTGTATTGAGAAAAACGATCTTATCGTTTGCGCTGTCTTGTCAGGCAACCGTAATTTTGCAGGACGAATTCATCCGCAGGTTAAGGCTTCCTGGTTAGCATCGCCCCCTTTAGTGGTGGCCTATGCGCTGGCCGGGACCACTCGAATAGATCTCAGTCAGGATCCGATAGGAACGGGCAGTGACGGCGAAAAAGTCTATTTAAAAGATATCTGGCCGAGTAACGCTGAAATCGCCGAGTTGCTCGAAAGTGTCAGTCATCAGATGTTCGAAAAGCGCTACAGCGCAGTATTTGACGGCGATAAAGTATGGCAGGCGATCCAGTCAGGAGAAGAAGCCAATTATCAGTTTTCCGATGAGTCCACCTATATTCAGCGCCCTCCCTTTTTTGAATCACAATATCGCGATAATTTTAGCAATATTATTGATGCGCCTATTCTGGTTATGCTCGGAGATTCGGTGACTACGGATCATATTTCACCCGCAGGTGCCATTCCCAAAGACAGTCCTGCCGCTCAATATTTGCGGGATCACGGGATTAATGAAACAGATTTCAACTCTTACGGCTCACGGCGCGGTAATCATCAAATCATGATGCGCGGTACCTTTGG
>DATBNI010000065.1:0-5459 GCA_036554425.1 Psychromonas sp. | reverse complement strand
TTTGGATCTCTATTAGTTATTGAATGCCGCAGTTCTGATCACCGTCTAGTAGCGGATAATTTTAATTATTGGTTATGTATGTGAACATCTTTTAGTGGAAAATAAGCAATTTTTAATCAGATAAACCATTTAATCTGCCGTTGCCATAGAAAAGATGACAATTATCTTGTTAATAATCAATATAGTTGCCTAACACTAATAGTATTGTGTAAAACGTTAAATCAGGGCAAACAGTCAGCTTATTAATGGATATATTGCGGTTGCTGCTTGGGGCACAAAGCGAATTAGACACTATAAAATGGTGGCCAGATTGACTTGATCACTGCAGTTTTAAATTAAAAAAATCCTAGACTGTTAAAATTCAGCCTATTGACGGAAAAATAGATTGTCCTATCTGCATTAATGAGAAAGATATCACTTGGTGTTCACACAATTATATATGCGGGAGAAAAGATGACAAAAGTAGAGGGGGGCATTCAAGCAGTTGATTTAGCCGTTGAACCATTTGGTTGGTTATTATTAGCAATCTTTATAGTAGGTTATTACTTTATTGCTGCAGAAGAAAAATACCATATAAACAAGGCTAAACCGGCATTATTTACGGGTACATTTATGTTTATGTTGCTCGGTGGTTATTACGCTATAAATGGACTTGATTTTTCAGCATTTGACACGGAAATAGCTCATCTGATATTAGAAATTGCAGAAATTTTCTTCTTCTTATTTGTAGCTATGACCTTTATTGAAGCACTTATTGAGAGAAATGTTTTTGATGCTTTAAAAGAAAAACTACTCAAATCTGGATATAACTATAAAAAGCTTTTCTGGGTAACTGGATTTTTAGCATTTTTTATCTCCCCCGTTGCAGATAACCTAACAACGGCTCTTATTCTTTCGACTGTCCTTATTACCATAGAAAAAAACAATAAAGCTTTCTTAGTGCCAGCTGCTATCAATATAGTCGTAGCGGCAAATGCGGGTGGTGCCTGGTCTCCATTTGGTGATATTACAACACTGATGGCATGGTCTGCAGGTAAGGGAACATTTATTGATTTCATCTTCTTATTTCCTGCTTCCATCATTGGTTGGAGTCTTACGGCTTTTTTACTTTCGCGTTTTGTTCCAGAAGGTGCTCCTCAAAAAATTGAAGGTTCCAAACCCGTTCTTATTCACAAGGGGGGGAAAGTAATCATCGGGCTTGGTATATTTACAATCGCTTCAGCCGTTTTAGGAAAGCAACTCATGCACTTACCTCCTATGTGGGGCATGTTATTCGGTCTTTCACTTTTACAACTTTATGCCTATACACTTAAAAAATATCATGACCACGATATTCAGATTTATAAATCTGTTTCAAAAGTTGAAAATGACACACTGTTATTCTTCTTCGGTATCTTAGCAGCAGTAGGCGCACTTCACTTTGCCGGTTTCTTAGGTCATGCAGCTAAGTTATATACTATGTTTGATCCAATCTATGTCAATATGGGCGTAGGTTTCTTATCGGCAATTGTTGATAATGTGCCCGTTATGTCTGCCGTTTTAAAAGCTTCACCAGATATTCCTTTAGCTCAATGGATGCTGGTGACTTTAACTGCCGGTGTGGGTGGTAGTATGATCTCTTTTGGCTCTGCTGCGGGTGTTGGAGTTATGGGTAAACTTAAAGGCGTATATACTTTTAGTGCGCACATGAAATACTCATGGACTATAGTAATAGGCTACTTTGCATCCGTTGCTGTTTGGTATATTCAATATGAAATTTTAGGGTTTTATATTAACCCCGCAGTTAAAGCCGTTTCTGGTCACTGATTAAAAAAGTGTTCTCAGGCTTTGCTTGAGAACATTCATTCTCTCGATATTAATCTTATTTATAGGTTGGTCTGTTGCTGCCTTTTGCACAGTCACAATATTGTGCTTATACCAAAAGAAATAATGAAGAGATCTCAGCAGATAAAGAGTGCAAAAATTCGAAGCCGCTATCCCGACATGGGGGCGTTTACGAGTTAGCTTTCTGAGGCTCGGGTCATTGCGAGATAGAATATTTACTTTAATATAGCGTCAGTATTTTATTTATCTGGCTTGTTTTCTGGAAAAGTGCGAGAGATGAATGATTAAAATTGGGCGCTTTGTGGATCCCGAATTAGAGGAGGCTGTTATGCATCTTTGTCCCTTGTGTTCCGCAAATCAGACACTGTTCTATTTTGAAGACAAGGATCGCTGCTATTTTCAGTGTTCTCGATGTGAGCTGGTGTTTGTCTCTCAAGAGCAGATCCTGGATGCGGTGAGTGAGAAAGCCCACTATGATCATCATGAAAATGATCCGGATGACCAGAGATATCGCCGGTTTTTATCGCGCTTAGCCCTGCCGCTTCTTGAGAGGATAGGCTCAGGCGCTAAAGGGTTGGATTTTGGCTGTGGGCCAGGACCCGCTTTGGCGTATATGCTACGCGAAGCCGGACACAAAGTTGCGTTATACGATATTTACTATCAGCCTGAAAAAAATGTGCTGAAGGAAACCTATGATTTTTTGACGGCAACAGAGGTGATAGAGCACCTTGGTGATCCTAAAAAAATATGGTCGCAATGGTTAAGTTTAGTCAAGCCGGGTGGTTGGATAGGAATAATGACTAAACAGGTTACAGATCTCGACGCATTTGCCTGCTGGCACTATAAATATGACCCTACTCATGTATGCTTTTTTAGCCGGGCGACTTTTCGCTATCTGGCAGAGCGTCACAAGCTTGAACTGGAATTCATTGGGAATGATGTGATTTTACTGAGGAAAACTCAGTAGTGAGTCGAATGAAAAATCCGCCTGGTCTTATTGCTCACCTATTAATACTGCTGCCCAACACATTAATATGCAGTTCGATTTGATAATTGAGCTTGTTAGTCTCAACCTAGCTGAGAAATGTCATGTCCACTGCCGGATTCCTGTGTTATCTATGATTTAGGCTGCATAGGTATCATAGAAAAAATAGAGGGTAATAAACAGGCTGGCAAAAATGACAAAGATTCTGATATGCACCTGAGAGAGTCTTCTCGACAGTTTTGCCGCAAAATACCCGCCTGAGAGTGTACCCAGTAATACGAAGAAGCCTGAAGACCAATCTATGGTGCCGTTGGCGATGAAAATAACAATGGCAATAAGAGAAACAATCGAAGAAATTAACAGCTTGATCCCGTTCATAAGGTTAATGTCTTGATAACGTGCGAGCACCAAATAACTCAAAGAGACAATGCCGAGCCCTGCATTAAAAAAGCCACCATAAATACAAATAATAAGTAACAACAGAGCCAGCAGAATTGAACCAATCAGATTTGCATGTTTGTGTTTTCCGCCAATTTTTACCAGCAGTTGGTTTAGCTTGGCGCCAAAAATAAACAGCAGCGTTGCAAAGAGTAAAAGCCATGGAATAGCTTCTGTGAAGACACTTTCAGGCGTATTGAGTAATAACAAGGCCCCGAGTAAACCACCAATTAAACTTGGTATAACGATTTTTTTCAGACTGTTTTTATCCGTCGCTATGTCTTTGCGAAAGGCATAAGCACCACTTAAATAGCCTGCGCAAGAGGCAAAGGTATTGGTTGCATTGGCAGCAATAGGCGGAACGCCTGCAAACAAGAGGGCAGGGAAAGTGATAAAACTCCCGCCGCCTGCTATTGAGTTGAGAATGCCACCAAGCAGACCGGCAAAAAATAGAATGAACGAATCTAATATCATGTTTTTATTGCATTAATTGATTTTTTAATACCTTACAGGAGGTTTATTGAACAAGCCAGTAGCTTTACACATCAATGGTAATTGCTTGAGCTGTTGATCAGCTAGCGTTAATTTTATGCGTGGCGCGTCAACATTAAACCATCAGTTGATGGTGGCAGACTCTTCATTTTCAGGTTTCTCCCAAGCCGTGTTCTCTCTCATAGGAGTTGAAAATCAAAACGTAATCATTTCATTGATTGCTTTGCTATCAGTATCTTCTTTATAATAACCGTAGACAGATCCTTGTGTCTAACCCCTGCAGGGCAGTATTCGCTGTGCAAATCGGCTTGCCTGACTATTTGTCAATACTGGCATTGCCACCTCACTGCTTGTAAGTTTCAACGTCAATGTTCGATGGTTTCATTACCTGCTGGAATATCAGACCGCTTACAATCATAGCCAGGCCAATGAGGGTTGAGGGCGGAATAGTTTCTCCAATGATATAGGCAAGCAGCAGCAGCGAAATGAAGGGTGAGATGAAAATCAGGGTACTGATCCGGCCAGTATTGTCAGTCGCCTTCAGCGCAGATAACCACAGCATAAAAGTGATACCCATCTCAAATAAGCCAACGTAGGTGACTGCCAGCCACCCTTGAAAACTTTGCTCCCAGTTAGCGCCTTCATATATACACAGAGCAACAGCAAAAGGTAAAGCAACTAAGAATCCCAGAAGCACTCCGACGACAGGATCGGCTTTGTTTTTTGCGTTTAAAATCCAATATCCCGCCCAAATAAGTGTTGAAAGAAGTGCCAGAAAAACACCCAGAGGGCTGTCAAAGTCTAAAGCTAATAGATCTCCCTTTGTCGCTATAACAACTACACCAGCGTATCCCAGCGCACAGGCAATCCAATCCTGCTTACGAATTTTTTGCCCTAAAAACAGTGCCGCCATTAAGGTCAGTGTAATTGCCCAGCTGTAGTTGAGAGGCTGAGCCTGCGATGCCGGAAGTAAGTCATAAGCTTTAAAGAGAATCAAGTAATAGGCGAATGGGTTTATCAGTCCCAGAATCAGATAGTCGAGTGGATTAGAAAAAAAAGTGACATGCAGCTGATTGAGCTTACCCTGCAGAGAGCAGATGGCCGTTAACGCAATAGCAGAGACAAAGCTCGCTACGGTCAACATTTGAATCGGAGTAAACTCCTGAAGTGTCAGCTTAAATGCGACAGCTACCGTTGACCAGAGCAGCACAGCTGAAAGTCCTAATACCAATGCTCGTTTTTCGTTCTTCATTATTTCAGATTATTCCTAATCAAGCAGAGCAGTATACAGAAGGGCTTAAGATAATTCTGTAGGAAGAAAAAAGGAGTATAAGAATAATAAAGGCCCAGTCAAGGTCGATTTGAGCAGCTTGTTTCATTTGATCGCGGGCCGATCACAGCGAAACCTTACTAGAATTCACTATCCTTTTTTATAGTATCTGTTTTTTGTGTTGTGGTTAAGTAAAACAAGTCATATTTTATAACCATATCAAGAAAAGGCTAAAGCGTTTTTATGCCTATTCACAACTTGGAAAGTTATCTCCCTTTGGCCGCCATGCGACTTAGAAACTAATGAAATTAGCTTGACCGCTGCGCAGCTTGCACGGGAATAAGCGAGCGTGGACGTTTTTACCTATTGAGGTGCTCTGGGGCATATCTGCTTTATTGTGGTGCAGCATAGAGCTTGAGGTTGATACTTATTCCTTTCCTACCCTCGATC
>DATBNI010000059.1:0-7712 GCA_036554425.1 Psychromonas sp. | reverse complement strand
GTCCAATAAACTAAAACAACACCCAAAGCAACCTGAAAAATAACCATCAGAATCACCAACAGCGCACTGTTTTTCACTTTCTTGGATTGGCTTAACCAATAAATTTTTATTGCCACGAGTAAAACAGTCACGGCGGTGATGATTGCCCAGAATCGGTGTGCCAAATGGATAGACATGCGCGCCTGCGGCGATAACACCCCATATTCATAATTACCGGACGTCGCAGGTAACTGAAAAATTTCTAAAATTGAAAAATTTTGCTGCCAGTCACCTGCGCTCCAGCCGCCACTGCATAATGGCAAACCAGCGCAATAGGGCGCAGCATAATTAGCCGCTAACCATCCCCCCAAAGCAATTTGTATCAGCAATACAAACAAAGCGGTGAGACACCATGAAAAACCGCGCCGAACAACACTATTCCTGGTGACTAAGGTTTTGCTGCTAAGGCGCAGATAGAGCAGAGTTGATAAACTCAAGATGGCAAAACCACCGAGCAGATGACCCATCACAATCAGAGGCTGCAGCTGCATAGTCACGGTTAACATGCCTAAAAATGCCTGAAACAGCACCAAGACAAGCAGCAGCATGGGTAATTTAAGCGGCATTAAAACACCTTCCGAGCGCTTTTTTTTATTGCCTGATGAGCTGTGGCTTAAGACTTTTAGATTGTTAAACAGGGGTAATAATAAAACAGCCAAGAGCATCAAACCGAGCGTTCCGGCAAAGTATCTGTGAATCATCTCTTTCCAGGCTTTTGCGGATTCAACGATTAAATCCGCAGGCCCTGCATTTAATGCTGCCGGCACAGTTAAAAAACCATAACAACCGGGCCAATCCGGGCAACCTAAACCGGCATCGCTTAAGCGGGTATAAGCGCCTAAACCGATCACTAAAACAGACAATAGACAACTCAATAGGACTAATGTCTTATAGCGATTATTGATGAAATTTATAACTATTTTCTGCATTTTACCTAACCTTCCCAATTGTTAAAAAAAGCAGTGAGTAAGATCGAGCTATGAGCTGCGTGAGTAATTGAGTAATTTTTTAAGATCTTTGATTAACCCTTTGCCGGTTAATTGATTGCTGTGCAGATCAGAGACAAGAGGGTAATAAAACACAATAAGCCCCATCTGATCTATTAAGTATAAAACCTCAGGTTTAAGACTATCATCGGCCACTGCGTAATTTTTAAACCCCTCAACAGCCGGACTTTGTTCACCCAATAACACCAGGTCGACTTTATTTTGGCTTTTTCCCAAGGCGAGATATAAATTCTTCACTTGATCCCGGTGCGCGGAGCAGATCTCGGTGCAGTTTTCACCCGCAAGCAAAGCAATGGACCAGGCTTTAGGATCAATTTTAGCCCAGTCGCTTAATTTAACTTCCGGGGTTAAAAACTTGCCGTTATTAACCGTTTTGTCCGGTATCCAGTCCAATTTTAAGACCAGCAGCGCCAAGGCTAAGGGCAGGATAAAACTGATCACAAATAAGGAGATTAATTTTTTATTATTCATTATTTTTCCCAAATATTAGCATTAATTGCTTGTCTCTTTTTTTTTATGACCTGAATGCAGGTCTTTCTGGTACTGATTGCGCAGTGCAAAAACAAACACCACCACGGCAGATAAAGAAATCAGTAACCATTGCAATGCATAAGCCAAATGTTTTTCAGGCGGCATAATAACGGGCTGATAGTGGGGTTGCGCAAAACTGTCGCTATCAAGGGCATAAGCCATAAAATCAACAAGTTGTACCTGACTTTGCTGCGCTTGCTGGTGAATATCAATAAATTGAATCAGTTTGGGCCATCCCGAGCCGGCAAGCTCCGCCCCCGGCAAATAAAAACCGCCTAAATCCCCTTGTTTTAACTGCACAGTGATGCTTATTTGTTGTTCGGGCAATGGGACTTGCGGCAGTTTGTTGCGGCTGAGTCCTTGTTCTACCCAGCCAAAGTTGACTAATAAAGCTAACGCACTGCCCGTTGGATAAAATATGGCAAGAAGGTCGTATCCTGGTTGGCCATTGAGGGTGCGATTATCCAATAACCAGTATTCTTTACTCTGCACCCTGCCCTGTAATTTAAGGCGTAATCCGGTTTTATCCAGTGTTTCAGGCAACAGGGCAACACCTGACCAACTCAATAACCCTTTTTGCTGCATCGCATCAATATTATCTAATCGCTGTTGTTTCTGCTCTGCCCTCTGCCATTGCCATTTGGCCAATCCGAGGCACACAACCACCACAATCAGCACCAGCGAAGAGGTAACAACGGGCAGTTTCAACACTTAAAAAATATACACAAAAAAGAATAAACACAGCCACACTACGTCGACAAAATGCCAATACCAGGAAGCGGCCTCAAAAGCAAAATGGTTCTCTTTATTAAAATGTCCCTTAAATATTCGCAGCGTAACAATCAACAATAATATCGCCCCTAAGGTAACGTGCATGCCATGAAAACCGGTTAATAAATAAAAGACATTACCGTAAATACCGGATGCTAGGGTTAACCCTAATTCATGGTATGCATGGATATATTCTGTCACTTGAAAGTATAAAAAGCTCACCCCCAGTAATACGCTTGCGATCATAAAAGCTTTTAATTGAGCTCGTTTTCCTGCCAGTAAAGCCTGATGCGCAAAATGCACAGTGACTGAAGAGGTTAATAGGATAAAAGTATTTAACAAGGGCAAGCCAAACCAGCCCATTGCCTGGGTCGTTTCACCTGAGGGGGTTGTTGTTAATGGCCAGATAGATTGAAATTCCGGCCATAACAGCTCATTGGTCATGGCATTGTTACCCTCCCCCCCTAACCAGGGAACAGAAAACATGCGCGCATAAAATAGCACCCCGAAAAAAACCAGAAAAAACATCACTTCAGAAAAGATAAACCAGTACATAGACTGGCGAAATGAGAAATCCATCTGCTTGGAATACAGCCCGGACATGGATTCATGAACGACATTTTTAATCCAGCCAAAAAGCATAAAAAACAGTACAGCAAAACCTGTCATCAATAGATAGGATCCCGATGCCCCCTGCTTACCAATTTGCATCACGGTCAAACCTGCACCAGATGCAATACAAAACATGGCAACAGCGCCGACTATTGGCCAGTGGCTTTGCGACGGTACATAATACTTATCATGACGAGTGGCAGTTGCAGATTTCATCTATTAACCCCTTAAACTCATTTAGCCGTAACTATGTCAAATACTGTGTAAGACAAGGTTAACTCTTTTATCTCTGGTGTTATTTCGGTATCGATATAAAACAGCAGGGTAAGATCGATCCTCTCACCCGGTTGGAATGTTTGTTGGGTAAAACAAAAACATTCAACCTTATGCATGTATTGCGCCGCAAGGCCGGGGCTAATAGACGGCACCGCCTGCATTGTCCGAATTTCATTACTGAGGTTATGGGCGCTGAACATAACCTGATTCATTTCACCGGGCTTAACCGTGACGAGCGCTTGATCCACAGTCACTTTAAAGGGAGCCTCATTTTGCACATGGGTTAAAAAACCGACGTCAACTTGTCGGTTAACGTCCACCTCAGCACTTACTTTTGCCCGCTCTAATGAAGGTTTACCGTTAAGGCCTGTTACATCACAAAACACGTCATATAGCGGGACTAATGCAAAGGCAAAAACGAACATGGCGATGCTGGCTAAAACCAATTTTTTTAATAACTTAGTATGTTTACTCATTGACTAAGCATCAGTTTACAACGGGCGGAGTGGCAAAGGTATGATGCGGCGCAGGAGAAGGCACTTTCCATTCTAAACCTTCTGCAGCCTGCCATACATTTGCCGGTACTTTTTCTCCACCTTTAACACATTTGAAAACAACCCAGACAAATAATAATTGTGATAAACCAAAGGCAAAACCACCAATACTGATAATGGCATTAAAATCAGCAAACTGCAGCGCATAGTCAGGAATACGACGGGGCATGCCTGCTAATCCGACAAAGTGCATCGGGAAAAAAAGGACATTCACACTGATTAATGATAACCAAAAATGTGTTTTTGCAAGCTTGATATCAAACATGTGCCCGGACCATTTCGGTAGCCAATAATAAACGCCGGCCATAATTGAAAATACGGCACCAGTCACTAAGACATAATGGAAATGTGCCACCACAAAGTAGGTGTCATGGTACTGAAAATCGGCCGGGGTAATGGCTAACATCAGCCCGGAAAATCCACCTATGGTAAACAAAACAATAAAGGCGATGGCAAATAACATAGGCACTTCAAAAGAGATTGCACCCCGCCACATGGTGGCTACCCAGTTAAAGACTTTCACCCCGGTAGGCACAGAAATCAGCATAGTACTGTACATAAAAAACAATTCGGCAGCTAAGGGCATACCGGTAGTAAACATGTGATGCGCCCAGACCACAAAAGATAATATGGCGATAGAGCCGGTGGCATAGACCATTGAATGGTAACCAAAGAGTTTTTTACCGGAGAAGGTCGGCACTATGGTAGAAATAATGCCAAAGGCAGGCAAAATCATAATATAAACTTCAGGATGGCCAAAGAACCAGAATATATGCTGGAACATCACCGGATCCCCGCCCCCCATTGCATTAAAGAAGCTGGTGCCAAAGTATTTATCGGTTAACACCATGGTAACGGCACCGGCCAGGACAGGCATTACCGCAATTAATAAAAAAGCAGTAATAAACCATGTCCAAACGAACATCGGCATCTTCATCCAGGTCATACCCGGGGCGCGCAAATTCACAATAGTGACAATAACGTTTATCGCCCCCATTATTGAACTGATCCCCATGATATGCACGGCAAAAACAAACATGGCCGTATTATTATTGCTGTAGGTTGTCGATAATGGAGCATAAAAAGTCCACCCGAAGTTCGGACCACCACCTTCCATAAATAACGATCCTAATAGCATGGCAAAGGCAAAGGGCAAGATCCAAAAACTCCAGTTATTCATCCGCGGTAATGCCATATCAGGCGCACCTATCATCAACGGGATCATCCAATTGGCCAAACCGACAAATGCGGGCATAACTGCCCCGAAAACCATAATCAAACCATGCACTGTAGTCATTTGGTTATAAAAATTTGGCTCAATAAGCTGCAGTCCGGGTTGAAATAATTCGGCCCTGATCAGCATCGCCATCGCCCCGCCGATTAAGAACATAAGTAATGAAAAACATAAATAAAGCGTGCCGATATCTTTATGGTTGGTACTAAAGATCCAGCGTTTAATGCCCGTCGGGGTCTGATGAACATGATGCTCTGTCACTTGAGCATCAGGTCCTTGAATGTTATCAACTGCACCTGTCATTACTCTTCTCCCTTAATTGCCTGCTCAATATCCTTGGGTTGCACCAGGGAGCCAGTATCGTTCCCCCAGGCATTACGCTCATAGGTGATAATAGCGGCTAACTGTTCAGCGCTTAGTTGCTCTTTGAAGGGGAGCATCGCGGTGCCTGCTTTTCCCTTTAATACAATATTAAGGTGTTCAGAAAGCGGGCCTTTTACTATTGGGCTGCCTTTTAACGCGGGAAAAGCACCAGAGATTCCCAGACCTGTGGGTTGATGACAAGCGGCACAGAAAGTCAAATAATGCTGCTCACCTAGAGTCATAAGCTGCTCTTTGGTTAATCCTGCTGAAACGGGGATTGGAGCGGCAACATCTGCTTCAGTACTTATAGTCTGTTCACTAAGCGTTTCCCCCTTGCTGACCTGGTTAACATCTATTGGTTGCACCAGATCTCCCGTATCATTACCCCAGGCATTACGTTCATAGGTCACCACGGCAGCAAGCTCTTCAAATGTCAGTTTAGCTGCAAAAGACTGCATTGCAGTTCCGGTCTTACCATTTAAAACAAGACTGATGTGCGATGTAATATCACCTTTAACAATCGGGCTTCCTTTTAAAGCAGGGAAAGCCCCGGTAATCCCTAAACCTGTGGGTTGATGGCAAACACTGCATGTTTGTGTATAAACTTGTTCGCCCATGTCCATTAACTGCGCTTTTGTCAGACTGGCTAAGGGTAATTCTTGCCTGGTTTTCTCCGCTTCAGATGAAATATCTCCATCAAGCGTTTCTTCCTGAACAATATTGGCTTCAACGGCAACTTCCGGCTGAGTCTCGGTTGTTGTGGCTAATGCATCGCTTTCCTTAGGATTCATTGCATTACTAATTTGAATCGGCTGCACCAGATCCCCCGTATCATTGCCCCAGGCATTACGTTCATAGGTGATAATAGCGGCTAATTCTTTAACTGATAACTGCTTTGCAAAAGACTGCATCGCAGTGCCCGACTTGCCGTTTAAGACAATATTAATATGCGCATTTAGATCCCCGGTTGCGATTGAACTGCCTTTTAATGCCGGGAAAACTCCCGGTAATCCGGTTCCCGCTGGCTGATGGCAAACAGAACAATTACCCACATAAACTTGCTCACCCAGGGTCATGAGATCCTCTTTAGAGAAGCTGGTAGACTGTGACGCTAAGGCTTCTTGCGCTTCGTTTTGTTTTGCTATTTTCGCCTCGGCCAACCAATTGTCAAAATCATCTGTCGCCATAGCATCAACAACTATCGGCATAAAACCATGACTTTTACCGCACAACTCGGCACATTGACCACGATAGATACCCACCTCATTAATACGTGCCCAAGCTTCATTAATAAACCCCGGGACCGCATCTTGTTTCACTGCAAAATCGGGGACCCACCAGGAGTGAATAACATCGTCGGAGGTTATTACAAAACGTATTTTTTTATTGATTGGAACAACCAAAGGCTTATCAACTTCAAGGAGGTAGGTGGGTGTTTTTTCTG
This sequence comes from Psychromonas sp., assembly GCA_036554425.1. GTDB lineage: Bacteria > Pseudomonadota > Gammaproteobacteria > Enterobacterales > Psychromonadaceae > Psychromonas. The sequence continues at coordinate 881 of DATBNI010000059.1, read as the reverse complement.
CCTGGTTGTTTATTTGTGCCTGCGGGGTAGAAATCACAGAATAAAAATCCACATCCAGGCTTTTATTATTATAAGTAAGGTACTGATAATGCCACTTCCATTGCGAGCCGGTTACCTTAATGGTGATATCTGCTTTACTGTTATCTTCCATCGCAATAAGGGTTTTGGTGGCAGGGATTGCCATGGCTATCAGAATAACAAAGGGAATGGCTGTCCATAACACCTCGATTTTAGTACTTTCATGGAATTGGGCGGCTTTAACGCCTTTAGATTTACGATGATGGAAAATGGACCAGAACATAACGCCAAAAACGACCAAGGCAATCGCACAACAGATTAGAAAAATGGTCATATGCAGTTGGTAAACATTTTCACTGATATCAGTGACGCCCCCTCTCATATTAAAGGCGCTGTTTGCAAAACTTAATTGAGAAACAAGCAGAGTGAACAACAAAGCAACTCGAATAACAATCATGCAACATTTCCTTTTAGGCGGGACCTAATGATAAATGGCCGTTATCAGGCACCCGTTTAGACAAAGAGTGCTATAAAAGCAGCAAAATATTCCGCCGATGTTATATCCAGAGCAACCTCGGTCAAGCCAATAATTACTCGTTTATCTGTCGGCACATTCAAATAACCGCTTAATATAATTAAAGTTATTTTAATTTTTTATTTATAAATAGCTCTACAACAAATAGACAACATTTACCATTAGTGCAAGTTTTAGTTGAAATCGCTTAGGAGAAGAGAGAAGGCCGTTATACTTTTGTTTTATCAAAGCCTTTTTTTTGTTTTTTAAAAAAGTTATAACACACTGCATTTTTTTACATTTTGGTAACAAATATCTTTTAATTAACTCATGACAGGCCAGATCCAAC
>DATBNI010000471.1:0-6048 GCA_036554425.1 Psychromonas sp. | reverse complement strand
TGTTAATAGGGTTGTCTCGGGCCGTTCAGGTATGTAATTGAGCTCAAAGTTTTTATTTAGTTTTGCGCTTAATAGTTTCCCCCAACGAGCAAAAGCTTGAGGTGATTGGCGATCGATCAACTCAATCGGCAGCAAGGGTTTCCAGCCTTTTTTGATTAATAATTTTTCAACCTTAATCGCAAAACCACAGAAGTTAGGGTATTGACGATCACCAAAACCCAGTACGGCAAAATTATAATTGGCATTGTCTTTTATGTGTATCAATCGTTGTACAAACTGTTCTGCACTGCTCGGTGGGCAGCCATCACCATAGGTTGAGGTGAGAATTAAAACACATTTTGCTTTTGGATAATAATCTGCGATATGGTTCATCTCGTTACAGTGAACTTTTAACCCTACCGCTGTTAATGCACAATGGAGAATTTTAGCAAACGGCCAGCTGCTATGTCCCTCACTACCAACCAGAATGACGGTGTCAGCAACCTCTGCGCGGACATTGTGTTTTAGCCTTTGACTCTTTTGCAGCTGCCTGCGCCTCCACCAAATTTTAATGCCCGTATAGACCATAACAGGGGTAAACAATGCGCCTAAAGCTACAAAAATCATCACCCACCACAACCCTTCGCCCGTATGAAGTGCATAGGCAAATTCATAAACTTTATTGGCGTTTGTGTGAGGCCGGAAATCTAGCCATTGCCCCGTAACGGGATCAACATATCCCATCCCTTTATCCGTATTCAGAGAGAAGATTCCTTCAGGATCATCCGGAGAGGGAAAAGTGAGGTTACGGAGTTGCGATACATTCAAACCTTGCAATATAAACAGCGATTGAACAGGGGCATGTTCCCCAAGGGTGATTACGCTTGGGAAGTCAGGCTCCAGTACCTCATCACCCGGTAAATATCCAAATCTCACCAATGACAGATATGCGCCCGACAGGGAGGAGAGGAAAAGCGGTAACAGTACAATACGAGAAAGGTAGCCATGTAAACGTGACTCTGGTGAACCTCTGATTCTTTTAAACACATTGCCCCATCCGCCAAGACATTTAGCGAGTAAAGGAAGCCCGGTAAAAAGGATGAGTAACAGCAGCACTGAGACGACGCCGACCACCACTCGCCCAAAATCGTCTAACATAAGGGAGCGGTGAAAATATTTAACTTTATCCAAAATAGACTGGCTATTATCATAAGAAGCAATAGAATTAGCTGTTAATGGGTCGATAATCTGTGCCGCCAAATTCCTATCATCGCTAGTGTAATAAACAACAATTTCTCCCGTTGCCGTGCGTTCAATCTGCTCCACATTAGGGTAATTGGCGAGACTGTTTTCAGCTAGCTGGGCGATAGAGATATCGCTCTCACTACCTGGGTAGGCGAACATACTCTTTATACTTTCAGAGATCGGGGAAAAGGCAAGCAGTAAGCCTGATATGGTTAATATGAGAATAAAAAGGACTGAAACCAGCGCTGTTATTGAATGAATGTTTCGGGCAGAGGCGCTTATAAAAATGCTTTTAAAAGGCATAAGTGAAGCTCTTTACATACACAGTTCCCGCTACAGACTTGCCCATATTAGCGCTAATAAGAGGTGTCACAAGATCACCAGCAATCCTCTTTCCACGCTCGACGGCTGTATCAATACGGATCTGATAACCCGCATCAATCAATGCATCATCAATTATCGCCTTAACAGTAAAAGTGCGGCCACTTTTTAAGCTTGCGCCTGATTTACCATCATACTCTGTTTTTCTTTTCTTACTGCCATAGGCCCAATCGAGTAGGCTTTTGTAATATTGCGATTTTTTTCCACCGACCCACAGGGTCTGTTGATAAACTCCTTTGTTGTCGGTTAAATAAATAGCGAAATATGCAGCCTCCCCACCATAGTTTGTAAGGGTAGTGGTGAGCGTTACCTCTTTGGCTTCTACTAATGTGATCGTTGATAAAATGAAGACGACAGTAGCAATCAATATTTTGAGCATATTGTTCATCTGTTTACTCCTTTACTTTTTTTATTAAAAAGCTGGATTAAAGGAATTAGTTGCTTACAGAGAACCCCCTAGCCGTTTTCTTAGATTGAGATTTAATCCTTAATTCTCGAAGATAGAATGTTGCAGGAGAGAGGTTTAGTACCAAGCTCATAAATGGACTAAATAACACTTTTAGGCTTATTTAATTGATCCTTAGCCAGCTATTTTGTTATTACATAACACTTATAATATAAGCTATGATAGCTTTTTAAGCCAGCCAATCCTGTTAGCTGAACAGTTGATCTCATTAAGCATAAGCACTATGGCGTATTTTTCAAGAGTAAAAAAAAAGGCCAACAAAGTTGACCTTTTAAACAGACTAGTTGAGCAAGTTAAGCAAGCAGTAACTTGTTGATCCTACCGACAAATTCAGACGGATCATCTAAACTGCCTTTCTCGGATAAAATGGCTTGTTCAAGTAATAGCTCTGACCACTGTGCAAATAATTCTTCATCTGCCATGTCCGCTAATTTAACAATCATCACATGTTCAGGATTCAATTCAAAGACTGGTTTGCTCTCTGGTACAGGTTGTCCCATTTGCGCCATCAATTTAGCCATTTGCGTGCTCATATCGTCGTTGTCAGCTACTATGCAAGAAGGCGTTGATTTGAGTCGATGCGTTAAACGTACATCTTTAACTTTATCACCCAATACAGTTTTTACACGTTCAACAAAGCTAGCAAATTCAGTCTCTTGTTTCTCTTGTTCTTTTTTCTCTTCTTCACTGTCAAGCTTACCTAAATCAAGATCTCCCTGGGTAACCGAAGTGAACGTTTTGCCTTCATACTCAGGTAAATGGCTTAATAACCACTCATCAATACGATCTGAAAGTAATAATACTTCAATACCTTTTTCACGCAACACTTCTAAGTGAGGACTATTTTTTGCCGCATTAAAACTATCAGCAGTGATGTAATAGATCTTATCTTGCCCTTCAACCATACGGCTGATATACGCATCTAAAGAAACGTTTTGTTCAGGTGAATCAGTTTCAGTCGAAGAGAAACGGAATAGTTTGGCGATTTTGTCTTTGTTTGACGGATCTTCAGCAGGACCTTCTTTCAATACTTGACCGAATTCTTTCCAGAACAGATTGTATGCATCCTCATCTTTTTTAGCAAGCTTGCTGAGCATATCAAGAACACGTTTAGTACATCCGCTGCGTAACTTAGCTGTAACACGTGTATCTTGTAAGATTTCACGAGAAACGTTTAGCGGCAGGTCATTTGAGTCAAGCACACCTTTTACAAAACGTAGATAAGTTGGCATGAACTGCTCTGCATCATCCATAATAAATACACGTTGGACATATAGTTTTAGACCATGCGCTTTTTCACGGTTCCAAAGATCATAGGGAGCACGTTTAGGGATGTAAAGTAAGCTTGTATAGGCTTGTTCACCTTCAACTTTATTATGACTCCATGTTAGAGGATCTTCAAAATCATTAGCAATATGTTTGTAGAACTCTTGATATTCTTCATCTTTAAGTTCGTTCTTAGAACAACTCCAAAGTGCTGTCGCTTTATTGATGACTTCCCAAGTGGCTTCAGTCGCCGGGATTTTTTCGCCGTCATGACCTTCAGACGCTTCAGTTGCAGCCTTGTACATTTCAACAGGAATACTGATGTGATCGGAATATTTAGAAACAATACTGCGTAATTTGTAGTCATTTAAAAATTCAGTTTCGTCATCGCGAAGATGTAGAATTATTTCAGTACCACGTTCAGCTTTTTCTATATCCGCAACGGTGTAATCTGACTCACCAGTGGAAACCCAGCAGGTGCCTTGAGAGGCTGCCTCGCCCGCTTTACGCGTATTAACAGTGACTTTATCTGCAACGATAAATGAAGAGTAAAAACCAACACCAAACTGGCCTATCAATTGCGAATCTTTAACTTGATCACCAGAAAGTTGCTCAAAGAAATCACTGGTGCCTGATTTTGCAATGGTACCTAAATGTTCGATAACTTCATCTCGGCTCATACCAATACCATTATCGCTAATTGTAATAGTTTTAAGATCTGCATCAAAGCTCAAACGAACACGTAAGTCACCATCATTTTCAAATAAAGAACCGTCGGAAAGTGCTTTAAAACGCAACTTATCGGCAGCATCTGCTGCATTAGAGACAAGTTCACGTAAGAATATTTCTTTATTGGAATATAAAGAATGAATCATTAACTTAAGAAGTTTGCCGGTATCCGCGCTAAAAGTATGATTTTGTTGATGTTCCATAATATCTATTTCTCTCAGATTTAGCCTAAATAAGACTTTGGTATAAACGATGAAAATAAAATGGGGTCATAGGATAAGATTTCAAGGTCAACAAGATATTATTTTACAAAATAAACTTAACGAGGAGTAAACTAAAGTGAGGGTATAGCGCCAATTTTATTAATTAATTGATCTTTTTATATTTTCAGGTCTGCTTGCGGGCCTGAAGTCGCACTTCCAAAAAAGGTCACTATATTAATCAGATTGGAATAACAATTAACATTAGCCGTCAGGGCATATTCCCAGCCACCTCCAGGCAGTAAATTTCAGCCCAAACTACAATTGGATAATTAGCAAATCTATCGATGATGAATTTACCAACTGACGTACTGAAGAGAGTAAACGACTCCAAAAGTCGTGATGGTGTCCGCACACTAATAAGTCAGCACCTATCTCCTTAACTGTTACTTGCAGTTTTTTATTTAAATCGCCGCTTACAAATAAAGTATTAGTGATCGGGTAATCAATTTGTGCAGCTAATGCTTGTAATTCTTTTTCCAATGAAAGACTTCTTCCACTAACCGGCTCTAATTTACTAAACTCTGAATAACTTAACCCGGTGAAATTATCTGCATAATCTACATCAACATAAATGAGTGAGATTTTAGCATTACTATCTTTAGCCAGTGATACAGCCTTAGCGATAATAAATTCGCTTGAGCTTGATAAATCGACAGCGATTAATATATGTTTATAACTCATAACCTTTCCCCCAATGTACCGCACACCTATCTAATACCAAATTGATTAATTAAGCTTCGCTCAGACGCGCGTTAATTTAACAATGGCTACGCCTGTTAAAATTAACCCAACAACAAAATTAAATCGGGCAACACACCCTACAGACTAGTATTAATACGTTTTATGCGTCTCAAATGAATTCAGAATAGAGTCATTATAATCGTACTCATATTCCTTTTCTAAAACACATTGAACTCCAATTAAATCGAAAGCAATTTAATCAAATAACGATTCAGCTTATTGTTACATCAAGTAATACAGTATTGTGCGGAAACCATCAACACTATTAATGGACTAGCTGCTGGATAGTTGATCTCAGTTTAAACTCAGAACACCGGTAATGTTAATAAACAAGACTAATCATATATCTATACTAACTCTACTCATTAGATGTTCTATTTAGGCGTAGAAAAAATGGATGAAGGCATTGATTGCAGCAATTAGTTGTTCTAATTACAAAATCAATAACAAAGACTAAAACAGAGCTTTATGTCTAGCTCACATTCATTTTAACAAGCATAAATGAATAGAAAATAAGTATATTTGGTTTTAGTTATTTTCGTATTAATAACGAACGCTACTGCTTAGCTATCAAGATAAACAATTAATAGATCAGTAACTGCCGAATTAACCAGTTTACGTGTTGAGGATAATAACCGACTCCAGAAGTCATGGTGATGCCCACAAACCAATAGGTCAGCACCCATTTTTTGAACTTCTGCGTTTACCTTACGGGTAAAATCTCCCATCACAACAATCGCATTTTCAATCGGATAATCAGCTTGATCAGCTAAGGTCTGCAATTCTTTTTTTAATGTTTCTTCCCTCTCTTCTACAGAGGGTAGGGTAGCAACTTCTAAAGTTGCGATTCCTATGTTAGATACATTATCAACGTCAACAAAAATAAGTGAAAGTTTAGCATTTGTATCTTTAGCTAATGAGATGGCTCGGCTCACCACTTTCTCACTGGATTGAGATAAGTCAACCGCAACTAATATA
>DATBNI010000057.1:0-1940 GCA_036554425.1 Psychromonas sp. | reverse complement strand
GCTGATGCTATGAATATCTCCTTACCTGCGTTGTTGCTTGCGTGATTTATAAGTATCAACAAAATGGCTATTGTCTTTCCTGCTCCTGAGCGTTAAAATACAGTAGCAGTTAAAGCAAATTAAGCAAATATTGATAAATCAGATATAATTTTCCATAGTTCATGGTTATATAATTGTTTTCAATTATCTATAAGGAATTTTTAGTATGTTTTGTGATTCACCTGTTAAACAAAGGGTTGACGGTCGATTTTCGCTAAAAGGTTTGACCAACCTGTTGTTATCACTCTTATTAGTATCATGGACAAGTATTGTTTATGCAGAAACGACAGTATCAAATGCCGATGGAAAGTCCTTCTCCCGTGACACTGTCGTCGAGATAGCTCGCAAACTCTCCCAGGCGCCCTTTAAGGAACCGCAAAAAACGCCTGACTCGCTGGCAAAAATAGACTATTCAACATACCGCCAAATTAATTTCCAACAAGATGCGGCTATTTGGGGCGATGCCCCCACTCCCTTTTCCATACAACTATTTGCGCCTGGATTTCTCTACAAAGATTTGATTGACATTGACCTGGTCGAGAGAGGTAAATCATCTCCGCTTGAACTGTCTGAATCATCCTTCAGAGTGCCTGATGCATCAATAGGTAAAATACTGGCGGAAGTCGGTAAATATGCTGGCTTTCGTCTGCATTACCCAATTAATCGTGAAGACTATAATGATGAGTTCCTTGTTTTTCAGGGGGCAAGTTATTTTCGCGGGGTATCCAAAGGGCAAGCCTATGGTTTGTCCACGCGTGGGCTTGCAATCAATGTCGCCGATCCCAAAGGCGAAGAATTCCCTCTGTTTAAAAGATTCTGGATCGAACGTCCATCCAGCGATCAAAAGGCGATTGTCGTTCACGCTCTGCTAGACAGTATAAGTGTGTCGGGTGCATATCGCTTTGCTATTTATCCGGGCTCTCCGACACGGATGGATGTGGATGTTATTCTTTTCCCACGCCGGGATGTTGAGCATGTTGGTCTGGCACCTTTAACGTCGATGTTTATGTTTGGTGGTATAGATAGGTCTGACAGTGCGGATTACCGCCCTGCGGTGCATGACTCTGAAGGACTGCTGCTAGAAAATGGCAATGGTGAGAAAATTTGGCGGCCACTCAATAACCCTCTCAATTTGCAGGTGAGTTCTTTTACCGGCGAACACCTCAAAGGATTTGGTCTTATTCAGCCGCATCGACAATTAGATTATTATCAGGATCTTGAGGCGAAATATCATCTCCGGCCATCGGTCTGGGTTGAACCATTAGCCGATTGGGGTAAAGGTAAGGTTAAACTTGTTGAGATCCCGTCAGATTCTGAGATCAACGACAATATTGTTGCCTATTGGGAACCAGAAGAAGGATTGAAAAAGGGTCAGCCATTCACTTACTCATATCAACTTACATGGCCCGACAGCATTCCAAAAACAGTGGGAAAAGTGAGCGTTGTTCGCACAGCCGGTGGTCGAAAGTTAAATACGGATAAAAACGAAATAGTTATAGATTACAGCAACCTTAAAGTAGATGATCTCAACAATATTAAAATTGATGCAGGTATCAGCAGCGGAGCTGTTTTGGAGTCTCGAATTGAATCCAATCCCGATATTGACGGCGCAAGAGTCTTTGTCACATTTGATCCTGAAGATGCCAATGTGGCTGAATTACGTGTACAGCTTAAAGAGAATGATAAACCTGTTGGTATGACCTGGCTGTACCGCTATACCGCCGAGGACTGGCCTTTATGAGCGAAAAAGATCATCTGACTGCTCAAATTACCGATACATATCATGAAAGACGCGCATTACCTGACGAATCTCCTCTTTTGATGGATCGTCATGAGGTTTCTGAACAAGGTTTCAGAATGAAAAATAGTCAACAGACTTTTTTCTATATGCTGGGTACCTA
>DATBNI010000049.1:0-2301 GCA_036554425.1 Psychromonas sp. | reverse complement strand
ACTCCCTCGAAGTGCGAAACTGCATTTCGGTTTCTCATAGTCGCACGCCGTCAAGGGCGAAATACCAACACAAGTTTAACCATTAGCTATCAAGCGAAAGCTTACTGCAAACCAACACGGCTACAAATTTTCTTGCTGTTGAGAGTGCATAACTCCAACAATAAAAGTTAAAGCCAGCGCCCACAAGCGAAAGCTTACTGTCTGTAGACCAATGCGGCTCGTTAATGCTGGTATTTACGATGGAAATAATCCACTGAGAGCCTAACGTTGGCAATTTGGGCAGTACACACTGGCTCTTGCTGCTAACTTAACGGCAGCTAAGGGCGTTTCACAGTTGGGGCATTGCTGACCCGTTTTACCGTAAACCTGCAGCGTCTGTTGAAAATAGCCGGGTTTGCCGTCACTGCCGACAAAATCTTTCAGGGTGGTGCCGCCTTGTTTTATCGCCTGTTGTAAAATTTCTTTAATCGCAGAAACCAATACGCTATAGCGTTTTTCAGAGATATTGCCGGCAGCCCTTATGGGCGAGATACCACTGTTAAATAATGCTTCAGTCGCATAGATATTACCCACACCCGTCACTATTTTTTGGTCCATAATAAATTGTTTTACCGGCAGTTTACGTTTTGTCGCCAGGTGATATAAATACTGCGCATTAAAATCATCACAAAGCGGCTCTGGACCTAATTTACTTAATAGGGGGGAGAGTTCAGGTGTTAAACCCAGCCATAAAATGGCCCCGAAACGGCGCGGATCGGTAAAGCGTAATAAGCAATCTGCAAAAATCAGATCGGCATGGTCATGTTTTTGGGCTGGGCTATGCAATGGGCAAATTCGTAAACTGCCCGACATGCCCAGGTGAATTAACAAGGTGCCGCTGCTAAAGTTGAACAGCAGGTATTTGGCGCGGCGATCGATTGAAAGTAAAATTTTATTTTTAATTTCTGATAATAAATCCTGGGGTATTTTCCAGCGCAGTTGCGTATGCCGCAGTACAACATCTTGAACAGCTTTATTAATGAGATGCGGGCTGATCCCTTTTCTGCTGGTTTCTACTTCCGGTAATTCTGGCATAAACATTCTCTATTTGAACTAATATTATCAGTGTACTGACTCTTTGGAGAAAATCTATGCTTGGATTACCTACATGGCTGGTTGTATTAATTGGTCTGGTATTTAATATTTCATCTGCATTAGTTACACACTTTATTATTGAAGGTAAGGATCAGCAGCTCAGTATACTGTCAACCCAGGCGGCCAGAAATAATAAAGAGATAGATCTTTTCTGGGTACAAATAGAGGGCATGGAGAGAAAACGGGAAGCGTTATATCTTTTCTTAAACCAGGGGGATCTGAATGAGAATGTTGCGCAGCAATTTTCAATATTACTGAAAACTTATCTGCATCAGGAAATTCCGGTCGCCAAGTTACAAAATATTGGTGAATTAGATCTTGAAATTAATAACTATCAGGACGATTTACGGGAAAAAATAGACAATAAATATTTTTTGAATTTGGAGTTGGCGGAATTGGAGGGGGTATTAAAAAAACAGATCTCAGGTTTACGGAACTGGTCTATTTTTTTACAGATGATAGGTTTGTCGTTGATCTTAGCCAGAGATCTGAGCAGGAAAAAACCAAGTTGAGTGTTTTTCAGATATAAAAAAACCCAGTATAAACTGGGTTTTTGCAGACTAAATCAAGATCACTTGATTTTGCCTTCTTTGTACATAACATGCTTACGTACAACAGGATCAAACTTTTTGATCTCAAACTTTTCAGGCATAGTCTTTTTATTTTTATCAGTAGTATAAAAATGGCCAGTACCAGCACTTGAATTTAAACGAATTTTATCACGCATTTTAAAGCTCCTTAAACTTTTTCACCATTGGCACGGATATCAGCTAATACTGTATCAATACCTTTTTTATCGATGATACGCATCCCTTTAGTAGTTAGGCGTAGTTTTACAAAACGGTTTTCACTTTCTACCCAAAAACGGTGTGTTTGTAGGTTAGGTAAAAAACGACGTCGTGTGCGGTTTTTTGCGTGTGATACATTGTTACCTGAAGCTGGACGCTTACCTGTAACTTGACATACTCTAGACATGTCGTGATTCTCCAAATATTAGTTTTACTCGAGCAAAATAGTCGAACACCTTTTTTAGCCGTCGCCAAAGGCGTCGAGGGCGCATTTTATACATGATTGCGTATGGAAGATCAACAAAACTCTTAATTTATGCGTTAAATCCAGCCGTTTTCTGCAAATGAGGTACATTTTTTGTGCCCAACGACCAAATGA
>DATBNI010000036.1:0-5556 GCA_036554425.1 Psychromonas sp. | reverse complement strand
ATACGCTAATTTTTGCAATCTATACAAAAATTAGCAGCTTTAAGCCAGTTTATCAATAGATATTAATGAGAAAAAAGGTGGCTGAGTATGACATTAACAAAGGGGGCTTGCTTATTATGCGGAAAAATCAGACTGGAAACTAAAAAGGCGCTTAATAGCGCCTTTTATTGAGATTTAATATGAATCTTAAATTAAAAGGCTATTTAGCGCCTTCAATAATACCGACAAACTCTTCAACGATTAATGCCGCACCACCGACTAAACCACCGTCAATGTCAGGCTGTGCAAATAATTCTTTTGCACTTGACGCTTTAACACTGCCGCCGTAAAGGATTTGTACTTTTTCAGCAACAACTTTGCTTTGCTCTGCTAACCAAGAGCGGATGTGCGCGTGAACTTCTTGAGCTTGCGCCGAAGATGCAACTTTACCTGTGCCGATAGCCCAAACAGGCTCGTATGCGATGACTGAGTTTTCTAATGCGTCAATACCTGCAACATCAATAACCGCTTTAAGCTGTGTTTCTACCACATTAAATGTTTTATCAGTTGCACGCTCTTCCAGCGTTTCACCGATACATAATACAGGGACTAAAGCATTAGCCTGGATTGCAACAAATTTAGCCGCTACAACGGCATCGGTTTCATTGTGGTACTGACGACGCTCGCTGTGACCGACTAAGCTGTATTTTGCACCGAATTCTTTAACCATTACAGGAGAAGTTTCACCTGTAAATGCACCTGAAACATTTGTACTTACATCTTGAGCACCAAATTCGATGCTGTTATCTGCAACTAGGTTGGCTACTTGATCGATAAAAATAGTGGGGGGACAAACTGCAACTTCAACATTTTTTGCGGCATCTGCTGCGGCTTCAATGCCTTTGATTAAAGCCGATACAGATGCTTTTGTACCATTTAATTTCCAGTTACCCATTACTAGTGGTGTTCTCATGCTTTTCTCCATTATTGCTATTAAATTAAAATTGGATTCGATTATAAATGACTATTGCTTTAAGCCTATCTTTTTTTTAGAAACGCATCAGATCATGCTTTCTAAGAGACAATACTATGATCTACAACAAAGCGAATAGATTGAAATATCATCTTTTAACGCTAAATTAATTGTTTTATTTTAACTGCTTGATGCTGTTGATAATATTGCGTTTCGAGCGGGGTTACCTCTTCATTGTGATGCTTTAATTCTTCTTTATCAAAAGCGATATCTCCACCATCAATCACCCCGGAGTTTTTATTTATCTGTTTAAAATTAAAAAGCGCAGTATCAGAAAGATGTGAAGGCACAACATTTTGCATAGCGGTAAACATAGTTTCTAGCCTGCCCGGAAATTGAACATCCCATTCGTTGAGCATATTCTTGGTGACTTGTCGCTGTAAATTAGGCTGTGAACCGCACAAATTACAGGGAATAATGGGGTACTCTTTAAGTTTCGCGTACTCTTCAATCTCTTTTTCTTTGCAGTAGGCTAATGGACGGATAACAACGTGTTCACCGTTATCAGAGACCAGTTTTGCGGGCATAGATTTTAATTTACCGCCAAAAAACATATTTAACATCAGCGTTGCTAATAAGTCATCTCTGTGATGCCCAAGCGCAATTTTAGTCGCCCCTAATTCTTTAGCCGTCCGGTATAAAATGCCGCGTCTTAAACGTGAACATAAACTGCATGTTGTTTTACCTTCCGGAATTTTATCTTGCACTATACTGTAGGTATCTTCTTCAACTATTTTGTAATCAACGCCTAATTTCTGTAAATATTCAGGCAGGATGTGCTCGGGAAAATCAGGTTGTTTTTGGTCCAGGTTTACGGCAATGATATCAAAATGTATAGGTGCGGCCCCGCGTAACTCAAGTAAGATATCCAGCATGGTAAAACTATCTTTACCCCCCGACAAGCAAACCATCACCCGATCACCGTCTTCGATCATATTGTAATCAGAGATGGCCTGACCTGTTGATCTGCGTAAAGATTTGTTCAGTTTTTTTAGTGAGAACTGTTGTTTTTTTGAAAGTACGTCTGACATGAATAAACCTTGAAAAAGAGAGCAGATGATTTGCGGGTATTGTACAAAAATAACTTTTCATATGCAAAGCCCGACTTAATAGCGCCGGGACATTTAACGTGATAATTATGCTAATTTTCTATCTTTAGTTTACGCCGCTGGGCGATTTTTAATTCACTCGGACGCGCGATCAAGAAGCCTTGAATACCATCTATATGCATTGCTTCCAGTATCTGTCTTTGCGCTAAATACTCAACACCTTCGGCGATAACTCGGCACTGCATTCGGTGCGCAACATCTATAATCATCCTGACAAATTGTTGGTTTGCATTGTCATGTTCAAGATTATTTAATAAACTTGAATCAATTTTAACAAAATCAGGCGTGAGGGTTCTTAATAGGCTAAATGAACCTATTCCTTTACCAAAGTTACTAATGGCAGATCGTGTCCCGGTGCGTCTGAGCATATCAAAGACCCGTTTACTTGAAACAATATTACAATCAACTAACTCTTCCTGCATTTCGAAAATGAGTGATGCAGCTACCTTAGATTCACGTGTTAATAACCTTTCTAACCACACGACAAAACTACTGTTCTGGATAGCAGTGCTGGTTATATTGATTCCCCAACGGCTGTTTTGGTTGGTTTTATTGCTGCATTGGCTTATTACTTTTTCTATAATTAATTGCTCAAGTTTAATTATCATATCAACACGTTGAGCCATTGCAAAGACAGTGTCAGCGGGTATCACACCACCATCATCCGATACAAATCGGGTAAAAATTTCCTCATAACCCTCCATTTCAGGATGAAGTGCCAAAATAGGTTGGTGTAATAATGTAATGCCTTTTTTGGCGATAATGTTTTCGACTACAAGTCGCCACTGTTGCTGTCCAAATTGGTTGCCATTATCATTGCTCTGTTGAAATACCCAGCTATTAACGCCCTCAGCCTGCGCTTTTGCCAATGCTAAATCTGTTCGAGCCAACACTTGTTCGGGAAGCTGTCCAGACATGAATGATGATATGCCGTTATAGGCAATACTGTCGAGTTCATGCTGAGCTTGATATTGGTCAAATTGAATCTTTAAGTCCTGTGCAACTCGTTGCGCTTCGCTGACGTTCATCCCCGGTGCGATCCACGCAAAATCGGAACCGCTGATTCGGTAAACCGAGATGTTTTTATAGGGGGAGGTGACTTTGAGTATAATTGACGTGAGATTTTTAAGGTATAAATCACCCTGCTGGAAACCCTGCTGAGAGTTTATTGCCAGTAATTCACTTGCTCTGATGATAGATAAAATGGCATGTTTTTGCCCGCTTTCTGCACTTAAAATTTCGGTTAAGGTTCTGCGAAATGCACTCCTGTTATTAACGCCGGTGAGATTGTCGGTGTTTGCTTGCTGGGTTAATCCTGTGATGTTTTTCTGTTGTTCATTTAACCTTTTTTGAAATGATTTTTTTTGATCATTTAATAATTCAGAAACCTCAGTATAGGGACCCTGCAGCGCTGCTGTCTCAGATATTTCGCTAACAAGGGCTGTCTCAATATTTTTATACATGCGATAGAAATTAAAGCAGATCAAGGTTGAGACAATGAACAATGCGCTATAGATGGCAAAAAGAATATTTTGTAACAGTCCGAGTAGAACAGCATTTTTAGACTTAAACTCAATTAACTGTTTGTTATTTTCGGAGCTGACAAATGCTGAAGGCATGGAAAATAAAAATCGGCTAATCGCAACTGCCTGTTTGCCTTCATAAACCAATGGAAGGATCAACTGATGGTTAGTCACCTTAATATAAGCAAACTGATTTTGTTCAACTAACCGGCTTAATGCTGATTCATTCAGGAACAGGGGGGCTTCATCTAAACTTAGTTTTTGTATAAGCTGCTCTTGCTGTTCAGAGAGAAGCGGGCTAAAAACAACTTTCATAACCAAAGTGATTGCCACTGCTGATAAAAATGCAAATAAACAACTTACCCACATCGTTTTTTTATAATTGTTCATTCAAATTGACTCCATGATTTTATGAACATGAGTATATCCTTATCCTGCTATTCTAAACTGAACTGCAATATAATAACATTTTATATTTAAACCCGTTGATTTTAATATGTAAAATATAGTTTAAGTTAATAACAAAATTATTTCCTATAGTCTGCCTGCTGACTTTTGAGTAAATTTTTTGTGATCCGTTTTTGAGGGGAATTGAATATATTATCCGTTGTATCGCTCTCAACTATGATCCCCTTTTGCATAACGATAACGTGATCGCTGATATGGCGTACCAAGTGCATATGATGCGAAATAAATATAAAACTAACCCCTTTTTTTTCCTGTATATCTAATAAAATATTAACTATTTTGAAACCGAGAGAGACATCTAAGGTTGATAAAATTGAATCTGCGATAACCACATCAGGATTTAAGACCATTGCCCGTGCTATGGCAACTTGATGTTGCTGAACCGCTGATAACATGTTTGGGTAAAATTGCAGATAATCGGGTAATAAACCAACCAACTCTAATGTTGAAATGATCTGTTGGTGTCGTTGTTCCGCCGTTAAATCGGTGTTTAAGTCAAGAGGAGCGGATAATATTTTCCCTATGGTCGCTTTAGGGTTGAGAGAAACTTTTGGATCCTGGAATATCATACGGACCGATTTGCATCTATCCTGCCGAGACATGCTTGAAAGAGGGTGACCATTAATATAAATTTCACCGGAAGTACTTGGAATAACGCCTGCGATCATTTGTACCAGAGTACTTTTCCCTGAGCTATTTTCACCAATAATAGTTAAGGTTTCCCCTCGTTCAAGTGTTAAATTTATTGGCCCTACTGCGTTGCGAAAGCCGGAGGATAAAAAAAACTTACTCCCCTTATACTGTTTATATAAATTATCTACGCGCAGGAGTGCTGTCATGTTGTTTTTCCTCTAAGGTTGGGTAGTAGCAACGGAACATGTGCCCTTTATAATTTAAAGTATCAGGATTTTGCACGCAGATTCTTTGTGCCCGCGGGCAGCGAGGCCCTAAGCGACAACCTATTGGTAACTGGTTGGATGAAGGAATGTTCCCCGGCAATGTATATAATTTACTTTTATGGAGAATATCTTGGTTAAAATTTAATGTGGTTTTTATCATTGCTTCTGTATAGGGATGCATCGGGCTGTCTATAATTTGCTTATAACTGCCGGACTCAACAGCCTGACCGCAGTAAATCAAGGTAATATAATCGGACAAATTACAGATAGAGTCAAAGTTATTACTTAACAACAAAATGGTTGTATTGTGCAGGCGATTTAATTTATATAATAAACGCAGTATCTGAGCCTGGGTAACGGCTTCCATTGCATTGGTTGGTTCGTCGGCAATAATAAGTCTCGGGTTATTAGCAATGGCCATTGCTATCATGATTTTTTGGCAAATACCTTCTGATAGTTGGTGAGGATAACTTTGTAATACAGCCTGATCATTCTGAATGCCCACTTTATGAAACAATTCTTTTATTTGTTGCATTGATGTTTTC
>DATBNI010000024.1:0-8263 GCA_036554425.1 Psychromonas sp. | reverse complement strand
TGCTAGACAGGTGAGTCATGCCGTCGGATCAAGTCCACTGACTGCATTTTTACAGGCGGGGTAAAAAAAAAATGAGTTTCAGTGAACAGATAAAAAATTATCAGTGGGATGATATCCGCCTTTCTATCTATGGAAAAAGTGCCCAGGATGTGCAGCGCGCCTTATTCAAAGAACGTTTAGATTTAGAGGACTTTAAAGCCTTAATCTCCCCCGCAGCCGCGCCTTTTTTAGAGCAGATGGCACAAAAATCACAACAACTCACGATCCAGCGTTTCGGCAAAACACAGCAATTTTTTATTCCCCTCTATCTGTCCAATATGTGCAGCAATATCTGCACCTATTGTGGTTTTTCCATGCATAATGCCATTCGTCGTAAGACCTTGGATATTAAAGAGATTGAAGATGAATGTTTAGCCATTAAAAAAATGGGTTTTGCCCATATTTTACTGGTGACCGGGGAGTCGGAACGTAAGGTTGGGCTTGAGTATTTTAAACAAGCTCTGCCTATTATAAAAAAACATTTTTCGCATATCACTATTGAAGTGCAGCCCTTAGATCAGCTCGAATATGAAGTGCTCATTGAATTTGGTGTTGACGCCGTATTGGTGTATCAGGAGACCTATAATCCGGTCACCTATGCCGAGCACCATTTAAAAGGTAAAAAATCTGATTTTAAATATCGCTTGGATACCCATGACAGACTCGGCAAAGCGGGTATTCATAAAATGGGCTTAGGAAGCTTAATTGGTCTTGAAGAATGGCGCACCGATTGTTTTTATGTGGCTGCACATTTAACTTATTTAGAGAAAAAGTACTGGCAAAGCCGCTATACTATCTCATTTCCGCGTTTACGCCCCTGTGCAGGCGGCATGGAGATAAAGTCGGTGATGGATGATAAAGAGTTGGTACAATTGATTTGTGCCTACCGTTTATTTAGTCCCGAGGTGGAGTTATCTCTGTCAACGCGCGAATCGGAACATTTTCGGAACCATGTTTTACCCTTAGGTATTACATCATTAAGTGCAGGATCCAGTACACAGCCGGGCGGTTATGCAGCAACATCTGAAAAAGCCCTTGAGCAGTTTGAAATATCCGATGAGAGATCTCCTGCTAAAATGGCGAACTTGGTTAAATCACAAGGTTTTGAGGTGGTTTGGAAAGACTGGGATCATAGTCTGACGGGTAAATAATTCAGTTAATATAGCTATTGTCTTTAGACTTAAATACTAGCATTCATTTTTATGATGAAGTGTGCGTGGTGATTTTTTGTAACAAACGTAAAGATACGACCACAGAGGCGCGATGCGCTACACAGAGTAAAAACGAGTGGTAACTGATATAAGTCCGCGTACACAATATAATTATCCAACCCCTTTCTATTGAAGGGGATGAAATTAAATCATGGATATAGAATACAAACTTAAAGGTACTACTACAGAGACGCGGTGCGCTACATGGAGAAATGACTAAAACAGGGGTTATTAAGCTAATTATTGTTTATTTTGTATTTTCCTCCTTTAACTCTGTGTCCTCTGTACGCTCTGTGGTGCATACTAGTTTATATAATCGATTAATATAATCATAAAGAAGGTGGTATGTCTGAGCAGGAAATTTACGCAACGCTGGTAGAAATTAAAGAGGAGCCAACGGCGCTTTATAAGATACTGAAATTTGAAAGCTTAGTTTCAGGTGGTGGTGAGGCCAAGCAGGTAATAGCTGCAGGTTATGTTTTTTTGAATGGTCAGGTTGAAACTCAAAAACGTAAAAAAATATATGCGGGGGATATCATTAGCTTTAATGATCAGCATTATCAGATTGCTTTAAAAGGTCAAACCGACGCTTATGAAGTTGTGGATCCGGACGTTGTTGCTCATAAACTTGAATCTAAGGCGAGTATACCGCCCAAACCAACGGGGCAGCCTGAAAAGAATAAAACAGTCAAAAAAATGCGTAAGCCGATCAGTTTTTAGACTGACAGGTTTAATACAGAATGGGATCTTTAGAGGTTATTGCGGTAATACCAATAAAATCCCATGACTTTATCCACGTATTGCTCGGTCTCCGGATAGGGCGGAATTTTTTTATTATAACGTCTTACCGTACCTTCCCCCGCATTGTATGCGGCTAATGCCAGCTCTTTACTTTTAAATTCCTGCAGCAGCTTATACAGATATTCGCTGCCGGCATTAATACTCTGTTTGGGATCGAAAGGGTCATTGACACCAAAACGCAGCGCCGTCTCCGGCATCAGCTGCATTAAACCCTGCGCCCCGGCGGAGGAAACCGCGTTACGCTGATAGCTGGATTCCGCCGTGATCACTGCATGAATAAATGATGGCTCGAGGTGATATTCACTGGCGGCCTGAAGAATAATAGGGTGGTATCTTTTTTGCAGAGTTTTGTTCCTCGGCACGTGAACAAGGATATAATTTTTACGTTTCTGTGTATTGAAGGAGTTTGTACTTGTATTGGAGTCACTTTTTAATATCAAACGGTAAGTGGAATCAACTTTACGTTCAGCAAAATGTTGATTCCCCTCTTTATCAAGCATCATATAAATATCAGCATAAGCATTATTCGTCAGCAGTAAACTGACCAATAACGCCAATCCAATTTTCCATTTCTGATAACGCTTCGCTTGTTCCATAAGCCCTTGATCACTCATTTAATTATTCGGTTAGCGGTGTGTTTTTTTCTTGGTTTACATTAGCCAGTGAAGATTGAGCCGAACTGCCTGCTGCAACCTCACTGGTTTTTTTATCTATATCAGCCAATTGGCTATCCTTGGGATACAAGTAACGCGCATAGTCCAAGGTGCTTTGTGCCTTTTCCGGTTGATTATTATTAAGATAAGCATAATAAAGAATAAGATAAAAAAATGATTTTGGTTTGTTTTTAATGGTTTTTTGTGTCCAATCTATTACTTTTTGAATTTCTTCGGGTTTATTCATTTGGCTTGCCAGTCTCAAACGGAAATTATTAAGGTGAAATTCAAAGCGATCTTCAAAGACTAAGGGATTAACCACATCCAGCAGCAGTTGAATATTCGGCTCCTTGCTG
This sequence comes from Psychromonas sp., assembly GCA_036554425.1. Lineage (GTDB taxonomy): Bacteria > Pseudomonadota > Gammaproteobacteria > Enterobacterales > Psychromonadaceae > Psychromonas. Next base: position 5,203 of record DATBNI010000024.1, on the reverse strand, counting down.
CGTTCAAATGCGGTTATTTTCGAAATAGTATGTAAGTTACTGAGCATAAACAGTGTGCTAATGAGAGGGATTAATAAGGCAAAGGCACGTAATGCAAAGGTCGGCCGGAACATTTTCTGCCGGCTGCTTTCAGACTGAGAGTCAATATAAAAAACTAAGACTATCAGGACTAACCAGTGCAGAGCCGAATGATAAAGCGGATATTCAGTCTGTGTATGCACTATGATTGGCACAACCAGTGCGGATAAAGCCAGCGCCTGGGTTAATTTAAATCTGCCTAATAAGCGTATAAAAGCTATTGCCACTAATAATATCGCAATTATTGGTATCATTCCGCCTTCAACGGCCCAGAATAATATTTCGTTATGCGGGTGGGTGAGGTCGGTCCCAAGAGCAGGTAAATTTCCACTTTTTACCTGCTCGGCATAAGTGATCAAATAGTTTTTTTCAAACCCGCCGTAACCGTATCCTATTACCGGATGCGCTTTAATCATTTGCCAGGAATGGGAATAGATATTTAAGCGTATGCCGCCTTCCTTAAGGTTCTCTGCGTTTCTTGCGCCTAAAGCGTCACCTTTTAGTGAAGCAAAACCTATGCCAAGGGACAAAGCGAACAGAAAAATGCCCAGTTTCTTTTTATTCGCCTGCCATGCCCAGGGTATAAATAAGACAAGTGCTATCAATAACCCCAAATAGCCGGTGCGTGATACTGTGATGGTTATCACCCACATATTAAGCAGGGCGGTTAACAGTAAAAAGCTTTGTAATTTTTTATCTTTGATTTGCTGTAATAAATACCCCGCTAAAATCAGGGTTGTGGCCATAAAGCTGGCAAGTACATTGGGCTGTTGAAAAATGCCATAGGGGCGACCGAAGCCGACGTCATAACCAAAGATATTATCAGCGGGCAGCAGATAATCCTGCATTAAGCTGTAGCAGGCTTGTAAAAACCCGGCGAGTACAATCAGTGCCAGAAGCCGTTCTATATTGCTGCGGGTGAACTGGAACTGCTGCAGACTGATAAAGAGCAAAACACCGGCAAACAGGCCGATTAAACGGGTATAACTTTGCTCTGCCAGTGCATTGTTGGGGTACAAAAGAGGAATGTAAAAGAGTAAAAAAGCGCTTAATAAAACCACAGTAAAACGGCTGTAGAATATTTTTTTCTGCGTCGTTATTTTCCATAAACCCAGAGCAATCAAGGCTGAAAAAAAGATCCACACCATATTGTTCTGCGCCAATTCAAGGCCGCTGCCGCCCTGATTATGCTGGAAATAATGGGCGCCGACGGCCATTAAAAGCGCAAAAGTTATCACAAATGCGCGGGTTAATTTTTGCTGTAAATCCATTTATCAACTGCTCTCTTTTTTATCACTGCAACATTTAGGGTTATGCGGTTATGGTTTTTTTGTTTAATACTTCTTTTAAAAACTGTCCTGTGTAACTGGCCGATACTTTGATGACCTCTTCCGGCGTCCCGGCAGCGATAATTTCGCCGCCTCCATTGCCGCCTTCCGGGCCAAGATCAACTATCCAATCCGCGGTTTTAATCACATCTAAGTTATGCTCAATAATGACAATGGTATTGCCATGGTCGCGTAAAGTATGGATGACTTTCAAAAGCTGAGCAATATCATGAAAGTGTAAACCTGTGGTGGGTTCATCAAGAATGTACAGGGTTTTACCCGTATCACGTTTTGACAGCTCTTTGGCTAATTTTACCCGCTGAGCCTCACCGCCTGACAGGGTGGTTGCCGCCTGACCTAAACGGATATAGGACAGCCCCACATCCATTAATGTTTGTAATTTTCGGGCGATCACCGGAACCGGCTGATAAAACTTAAAAGCATCTTCCACTGTCATGTCTAAGGTTTCGTGGATGTTTTTGCCCTTGTATTTAACCGCTAAGGTTTCGCGGTTATAACGTTTTCCCTGGCAGGTATCACAGGGCACATAAACATCGGGCAGAAAGTGCATTTCAACTTTAATAACCCCGTCACCCTGACAGGCTTCACAGCGCCCGCCTTTTACGTTAAAGCTAAAACGTCCCGGTTTATAACCGCGCGCCCGTGATTCAGCCGTGGCGGCAAACAGTTCTCTGATAGGGGTAAAGATGCCGGTATAGGTGGCGGGATTTGAACGCGGCGTCCGTCCTATCGGACTCTGGTTTATATCAACCACTTTATCTAAATGCGAAAGACCGCTTATTTTTTGATAGGGCGAAGGCTGCAGTGTGGTCGCCTTATTTAATCTGGTTTGCGCAAGCGGATACAAGGTATCATTAATCAGGGTCGATTTACCCGAGCCCGAAACGCCCGTTACACAGGTTAATACCCCAATAGGTATTTCCAGATTGACCGATTTTAAGTTGTTGCCCGTCGCCCCGCTTAATTTGAGCCACTTATCGCTCAGCGCGGTGCGTTGTTTGGGAACGGCGATCGATTTACGGCCACTGAGGTAATCCGCAGTTAATGAGTTTTTGGCCTTAAGAATAGTTTTATAATTACCTTCTGCAATAATAAAACCGCCATGAATACCCGCGCCTGGGCCTATGTCAATAATATGATCGGCCAGACGAATAGCTTCTTCATCATGTTCAACGACTATCACAGTATTGCCAAGGTCGCGAAGGTGGGTTAGGGTTTTCAGCAAGCGCGCATTATCGCGCTGATGCAAACCGATAGAAGGCTCATCTAAGACGTACATAACCCCCATTAACCCCGCGCCAATTTGGCTGGCCAGGCGAATACGCTGCGCTTCACCTCCGGAAAGGGTTTCAGCACTGCGATCCAGGCTCAGGTAATTAAGGCCAACATTAACTAAAAAACTAAGGCGTTCTAATATTTCTTTAAGAATTTTTTCTGCTATTTTAGCTTTTTGCCCCTGCAGTTTGATCCTGGCAAAAAAAGATTCCGCATCTGCAATGGATAACTGCGAGATGTAAGGCAGGTTGACCTCATTAATAAACACATGGCGGGAGGATTCTTTTAAACGCGACCCATGACAGCCTGTGCAGGGCTGGCGGTTCATATATTTAGCAAGGTATTCGCGCATCGCACTGGATTCTGTTTCGCGGTAACGACGGGTTCTATTTGGAATAACACCTTCAAATTCGTGTAAGCGGGAAACAATATCCCCTTTATCATTGCTGTATGAAAATGAGACTTTCTCTTTTCCTGAACCGGATAAAACAATTTGCTGCTGTTTTTTACTGAGATCTTTGAAGGGCGTATCCACTGAAAAACCATAATGCTTGCAAACCGCGACTAACATGTGAAAATAATAATTAGATTTACTGCTCCAACCGTCAATGGCCCCTTGGGCTAAGCTTAATGATGGATTGCTGACCACCAACTTAGGATCAAAATATTGCTCGATGCCGAGTCCGTCACAGGTTGTGCAGGCGCCCGCCGGATTGTTGAAGGAAAATATGCGCGGCTCTAATTCTGCAATGCTGTAACCACAATGGGGACAGGCGAAGTTAGCTGAAAAAAGTTGTTCCGGTTGATCGTCATCCATAAAGGCAACAACGGCAGAGCCGTTACTTAAACTCAAGGTTGTTTCTACCGACTCAGCCAAGCGCTGTTTTAGGTCATCGCGCACTTTAAAACGATCCACAACCACTTCAATACTGTGTTTTTTATGTAATTCTAATGTCGGAGGATCGCTTAAATCGCAAATCTCCCCGTCAATACGCGCCCGTAAAAAACCCTGTGCGGCAAGGCTTGCAAAGGTTTTAACATGCTCACCCTTACGCTCTTTGATAATAGGGGCAAGCAGCATCATCTTACTGCCGCTGGGATTACTTAAAATAGAGTCGACCATCTGACTGACGGTTTGCGCATTAAGGGTGACGTTATGTGTCGGGCAGCGCGGATCACCAATACGGGCGAATAAAAGGCGCAGATAATCGTGAATTTCAGTAATGGTTCCCACCGTAGAGCGGGGATTATGAGAAGTCGATTTTTGCTCAATGGAGATAGCGGGTGATAAACCTCCTATATGCTCAACATCAGGTTTCTCCATTAAGGACAGAAACTGGCGGGCGTAGGCAGAAAGAGATTCAACGTAGCGACGTTGTCCTTCAGCGTACAGAGTATCAAAGGCCAGAGATGATTTTCCTGAACCCGAAAGTCCGGTAACCACAATCAGTTTATCGCGAGGAATAGAGAGATCGATATTTTTAAGGTTGTGAGTTTTAGCGCCACGAATTTCGATATTGCTCATGATTACCCTCTGGTTTTATAACAAAATATTTGGAAGAGGTTATATTATTACATATTCTTAATAAACAACTAAAAATCAGTTTATTTCAATTATCTTTAAAGCGAGGTTAGGTTATGGCAGATATCAGGGTAAAAGGACGATTAGATGTTTGGGATAAATTAAGTCTGATGTTATATCGTTGCGGCATGATATTAACAGGTGTTGCTTTACTCCTGCTGGCTGCGCAGCAATTTTTTTACCCCTACTGGTTTAAACACAGCCTGGTTTTTTTATCTTTAGGCGCTTTATTGCAGGCAGCTTCATTACATATTTATAAAAAATCCGTACGCTGGATATTAGTCACCTCCTGTTGGATAGGCGTTTGGTTAGTGGGTCTTAGCCTTGCAACCAGCGGGTTATTAGCAGCTTACGCGGCGCTGGGGGCATTATTTATAACTCTGTCGGGCATAGCTTACAAAGAAAGCCTTTGCTTTTCATTGCCTTACCTTAAAATTATACCGCTATTATTAGTACTGTCCTGGCTGGCGGTATTTTTTGCGCAGGCGCAATGGGCAGCAGGCGGTTTTCTTCTTGCGGCTTTTTTATATCTGTATATGGCCTGGAGAAAAATCAACATGCCGCTCTTTTATGACCTGGGTGACCGCAAAAAATATGAAATTTAAGCTGTCACCTGGATAGCCATATTCAAACTTTTTCCTGCTGTAATGAGGTAACGGAATAACGGCGCACTAAGTTGGAGAAAAAGGATCAATAATCGACTGAGTTTACTGTTTTTTTCTAGTAAGAGAGCCAGAAGCATAGCATTTGATGCCATCATCTCTATCGGGTAGCCTATGGTAGTGAGTTTTGCTCTGAGGTATTTAGCAATAACAATATCTTCAAAACCTCAGTTATTGTCCAGTTTTGTGAAAAAAGTCACTGAAAATGATATAAATCAACTCCCCCGTAAGGGAAAAAGGTAAATTACACTCTCATT
>DATBNI010000018.1:0-7395 GCA_036554425.1 Psychromonas sp. | reverse complement strand
ATCTTTGATAAAATCCGCTTCACCCACAGAAACCCCGCCGCTGCTAATGACCACATCGGCTTGCTGGTCAGCTTTGATAAATACCTCGCGGAGCAGGTTTTTATCGTCTTTGATAATACCAAAATCTATAATGTCAACATTCAGGCGGGATAACAGCGCTATTATGCTGTAACGGTTACTGTCATAAATATCACCTTCGGCCAGTGTTTCACCTAAGTTTTTCAGTTCGTCACCCGAGGAGATAACCGCTACTTTAAGTTTTCTAAAAACAGGGATATCAGCGAGGCCCAGCGAGGCAATTAAGGGGATGTCACGCGGGGTTAATTTATGACCCGTGCTGAGCACCCGTTGACCGAGTTTAATATCTTCGCCCGCGAAGCGGACATTGTCGGCCAGTTTGGGGCACTGAGTAAAACTGATTAAGCCATCTTTAGCCGTGGTGCGCTCCTGCATGACCACGCTGTCGGCACAATCCGGCATGACAGCGCCGGTCATGATGCGGATACACTCACCAGAGCCTAGCTGACCGCGATAAGGTGCACCGGCAAAAGACTGGCCAACTTGCTTTAATATGACAGGCTGCTGCGCTGAGCAGTTAATTAAATCAGCGCGATTGAGTGCATATCCGTCCATTGCCGAATTATTAAAAGAAGGCACATTTAAGGGGGATTTTATCTCATCTGCTAATGCGTAACCTAAAGCTTGCGCTAACGGCAGAGAAATTGCCTGACAAACATTGTCTAATGCAGTCTGCATTTTATCCAATGCCTGTTCGAGGGGCATTAATCCTTGTACGTCACAACATCCCATTTTTTTCACTCCATTATATTAATAATAATTGTTATTTTTAACTGCTTTCAGGATCATCCAATTTTTATTTTTCAAGGACCGGTGCCTCTGTACTGGCAACTTTGATCCCTTTGAGCTCTTTGAAACAACAGGTGATTGCTGTTTTAATAAAATCCTGTAAATAGGCCAGCCCTTGCTGCTCTTCACGCACTGCGGCATACAAGGTATTCCAGATTCCTTCTTTGCCTAAGCGCCGCGCAACCACATAGTCTTTTTGCAGATATTCAAATAAAGCCCAGTTAGGTAACCCCGCCACGCCTCTGCCGCTGGCAACTAACTGCAGGATCATTAAAGTCAGATCTGCATGACGGATTTTTGCCGGGAAGACCCCTTCTGGGATTAAAAACTGGTTAAAAATATCTAAACGTTCTTTCTCGACAGGGTAAGTAATTAAGGTTTCCTGACTAAGATCCTCAGCTTCAATATAACTTTTATGCGCCAATCTATGATGGCGGCTTAGGGCAAGCATCGGCTGATAGCGAAACAGAGGAATATAACTAATCCCCTCAATCGGCTGCGGATCCGAGGTCACCACAAGATCCAGATTTCCGCGTTTTAAGGCGGGTAAGGGTAAAAAACTAAAACCACTGGAAAAGTCTAACTCCACCTCCGGCCAACTATCACGAAATTTATCAATTGCCGGCATCAACCACTGAAAACAGGAGTGGCACTCAATGGCCATGTGTAAACGACCGGCATCTCCTGAATAAAAGCGTGCAAGATCTCTTTCTGCATTATTAACTTGCGGCAAGACCTGCTCGGCTAAGGCTAATAAACGCAAACCGGAAACAGTGAAACGAATAGGTCTGGATTTGCGGATAAATAAAGAGCAATTAAGCCGCCCTTCTAACTCTTTTAATTGATGTGATATTGCCGATTGTGTCAGGTGCAATTGCCGTGCAGCTTCAATTAAACTATCCGCAGAGTTTAATATAGTCAGGGTTTTTAAGTGTTTGATTTCAATCACAGCGAAAGCCCATTTCAAAGGAATTTACAATTATTACAACAATACTTGAAAAAAATTCATAATAAAAGCGTGAATTATGCTTTGTCACCGTTATTTGCTTCACAGCGTCTTCAATATCAGGTACTTTTAATAGCTAATAATAACTTGCCTTCACTTACCAAAATTTATGCATTCAGAGGTGCCCATGTATACCATTCAAAAGTCCACTAAATTAGATAATGTCTGCTATGACATTCGCGGACCCGTTCTTAAACAAGCGCATAAATTAGAGGATGAAGGACAGCGTATTTTAAAACTAAATATTGGTAATCCTGCCCAATTTGGCTTTGATGCACCGGAAGAAGTGCTTATGGATGTGATAAAAAACCTGCCGCAAAGTCAGGGGTATTGTGACAGCAAAGGCCTTTTTTCCGCGCGTAAATCGGTAATGCAGCATTATCAGGCGAAAGGTTTGCTGTCACTTGATACTCAGGACATTTATATCGGTAACGGGGTCAGTGAGTTAATTGTGATGGCGATGCAGGGTTTGTTAAATAATGGTGATGAGCTGTTGGTGCCTGCACCGGATTATCCGCTCTGGACAGCCGCAACAAATTTATCCGGCGGCAAAGCTGTCCATTACATTTGTGATGAGCAGTCGGATTGGTTTCCCGATATCGAGGATATTAAATCTAAAATCACCGTAAAAACCAAAGGCATTGTTATTATCAACCCTAATAATCCCACCGGTGCGGTTTACAGCAAGGAATTATTGGAGCAGATTGTGGAGCTTGCCCGGATCCATAATTTAATTGTTTTTTCCGACGAAATCTATTCGAAAATCATTTACGATGATGCGGTGCATATTCCGCTGGCCACCCTTGCTGACGATATTTTAATTGTGACCTTTGACGGACTGTCTAAAGCTTATCGTGTGTGCGGTTTTCGGGTCGGCTGGATGATGATCAGCGGCGCCAAAAAACAGGCACGTGATTATATTAACGGATTAGAGATGCTCGCAAGCATGAGGCTATGCGCCAATGTGCCTATGCAGCATGCTATCCAGACCTCTCTGGGCGGATATCAAAGTATTAATGAGCTGATAATACCGGGCGGGCGTTTATATGAACAAACTCAGACAGCATGGAAGCTAATTAATGATATACCCGGCTTAAGCTGCACCAAACCTAAGGGGGCTTTGTACCTTTTCCCTAAACTGGATCAAAAGAAATTTAACATTAAAGACGATCAGCGTTTTGCCATGGACCTGTTGACCGAAGAGAAAATATTAATTGTACAGGGCACAGGCTTTAACTGGCACTCACCGGATCATTTCCGCATTGTTTGTTTGCCGCGTGTGGATGAACTCAGTACTGCGATCACTAAAATAGGCCGTTTTCTGCAAAACTATCGCCAGTAAAGGCCAATAAGATCTATAATGGAGACAAACAGTCTCCATTATAGATCTCATTCCAATGACTTACATTAAGCAGATTGTCCCTCTCTTTAGACATAAAAATTCTTCAAATATAAAAAACCTTCAGGTATAAAAAATCCGATCATAAGATCGGATTTAAAGATATTAACCAGCACTTAACTCAGTTAAGTTAACCCGGCTTAGAAGTTGTATTGTAATGCAACTCTTACTTCATCAGCGTTACCGCTGATCATATCTGCTTGGTATTCAATCCAAGTTTTTAGCTGGTTATTAAACGCATATTGTGCGCCTAAAGTAACTTCATCAACAGTATCTGTGTTTGTGTCAGTATTTTCCTGGAAGGTATAACCGCCGTAAACTTTAGTCGCATCAGCAAGGTAGTAACTGGCAACTAGATCATAACCCTGGTAGTCAGCAGCATTATCCTGCTTAGATCCTGCAAAAACAGCCGCAAGGTATAAATCATTTAGTGCGTAGGAAGCTGAAAGCGCATAGTTTTCCTTGTCTTCTGCAGTAGCAAACTGTTGCAGATGGTAACCACCGTAAAAAGCCACATCTGCGATGTTATAACCCAAGGTTAAGGCATAACTATCATCCAGTGGCATAGCAGTAGCATTGCCCATTGCATCTGAACCTGTGAAATTTTCATCTTTGAACTGGTAAGAAGCGCCAACATAAACGCCGGCAAAGTCGCCCGCGTAAATAATCTGTCCTTCCTGACGGCCATCTTCAACGTGATTAAATGCGCCGTAACCGAAGCTGTTATAGATATCGGTTGCTGCAACAGCCTGGTAGAATGCGGTATCCGTTTGACCGAAAATTAGTGTTCCCATTTTGGCAGAATCAAAACCTGCATAGAGATGACGTGCGCTAAATTTGTCGTTATCAGAATTCTCAGCCGCAATTTGCCATTCACCTTTAGCAATAGCATTAACGTCAGAATTAATAAAAGATGCTGCTTTAAAGCCCATACGCGCAGAGCCTACGCCGTCTGTAGCGCCAGTACCGTTGTCACGGATGTCAAACTGCATACGGCCATAAACATCTGCTGTTGTACCGTCGGCATCATATACAGTTGCCGCTTGCGCAGAAGTTGCTAGTAGGGCAGCGATCATTGCTGGTAAAATTGCTTTTTTCATTTTCATTTCCTTGTTTTTGTTTTGTTTTTTATAATTAAACACTTATACAATAAAAATTTGATTTAACAGCATCCGTGCACTGCACGGCACAACATTATCAATCTTTAGAAATTTTGCAATAACGAATTGAACTTTCTTAAATTTGTGTAACACACTGTAATATTAGTCTTTTTATCATTGAATAAAACAGAAAAGTCTCATGCCGTTTAAAACAAAACCAATAAAATCAACAAGTAAAAAACTTTAACAAATTATTAACAGTCACTTACCATCTCTGTAACTGGCGAGTTTTCACCTTTACGTCACAATCTGCCCTGATTAATAACATTAAAAACGAGATGTTCGTCACACTTAATAAAGTGTGACGAGATTGAACACCAGGGTCATAAAATGAACAAGCACAGCACTTATTGCTTTGTTTTTTTAAAGATAAACAGTTAAAGTTAGAAAAATAAAACACAAGAGAACTGAGGGTAATAGTGACGGATGTTAAGACTTGGGCATGGCTTTAATTTATGGGGTTAACGGGAAGTGGTAGCGGGATCTGCAAAGTTGCTAACGATGTATTGGTGATCTTGACTCACACTCGTTAGCAAGTTTTCATTTTAATATTCTATTTGCTGTGAAATTCATTACAGGCAAACAGGGTATTTTCTATCAGGGTTGCAACCGTCATCGGCCCGACCCCACCCGGCACAGGAGAAATCCATGCTGCACGCTCTTTCGCGCCAGCAAAGTCAACATCACCTGCAATACTGCCATCTTCCAGACGGTTGATGCCAACATCTAATACAATGGCGCCCTTTTTAATCCAGTCGCCCGGAATAAAATTAGCTTTACCGCGTGCCACTACCAATATATCGGCCTGTTTTACGTGATGCGCCAAATCCGTCGTAAAACGATGGCAAGTGGTGGTGGTACAGCCTGCTAATAAGAGCTCCAGTGTCATCGGCCGCCCGACAATATTAGATGCACCGACCACAACAGCATGTTTACCGTGAAACTCAGCACCTATATATTCCAGCATGCTGATAATACCGCGCGGTGTGCAAGAGCGCAGCAGTGGGATACGTTGTGCTAACCGCCCGACATTATAAGGATGAAAACCATCAACATCTTTATCGGGTTTAATGCGTTCAATCACAGTTGTTTCATCAAAGCCGCCCGGCAATGGAAACTGCACCAGTATTCCGTCAATGCTTGGATCATCATTAAGCTTATCAATTAAGGCTAATAATGCATCCTGAGTAGTTGTTTCAGGAAGATCAAAAGCCTTTGAGTGAATGCCCACTGCTTCACAGGTACGACGTTTGCTGCCGACATATATTTTCGATGCCGGATCGCCTCCCACCAAAATAACAGCTAGGCCCGGAGCACGTAACCCTTCGGCTGTCCGGAGCGCAACGCCCTTTGCGACTCTGTCGGTAATCGTGGTTGCAATTGCCTTACCGTCTATGATTTGTGCAGTCATTGAACAACTCTCTATTTATAATGTTTAATATCCGCGTATTGTCGCAAAACAATCAGTTGATGTCACATAAATCCTGACCAGTTTCATGATATAGCCAAACTATTTGAAGATGCCGATTCCTGCCGCTTCAAATAGTTTGGCTATATTTTTTTTATTTAAGATAATATCTTTTCTATTTAGGATCTTATCGGTAAGATTCTTGATAGCCCCTCTTAGCCGCTTTATTTATCAGATAGAGATCTATGCAACCGTCAAATTCAATATTCAATTTTAACGGCTTATTACGTAAGCTAATTTCAGACTCAAACGTGCATTCTGGATTACGTGTATTAATAGCAATGTCGATGGCCTTTATCCCTGCACTTATGTTAGATTCAATCCCCTTTTTCACACAAAATAGTCTCCACATTTCAGTTTCCTTGTGTTTAGGTGTGATGGCCAGTGGCGTTGTTGAAACCGATGATAACAGTAGAAACAGGCGTAAATTTGTTTTTACCATCGCATTATTCTTCCTTTTTGCATCTTCCTGCGTTGAATTATTAATGCCCTACCCGCTTGCTTTTGCCCTGGGTTTATTTACATCAAGTTTTGCTTTTCTGATGCTTGCCGTTTTAGGAAACCATTACAATCGAATTGGATTTGGCGCTATTTTAATCGCAATTTATACCATGATAGGGTATCAGGCACAGACCAGCTGGTATGAACAGCCCATTCTATTAAGCCTGGGTGCACTATGGTACGGCCTGTTTTCTCTGTTCTGGAATTTTTATAGTCCTTATCGTTCGTTAAGAGAGCAACTTGCCCAACTGTTCTTCGCATTGAGCCGTTATCAGGAGCAAAAATCAGCTTTATTTAATGAAAAAGAGGGCACCAGCAAAGCCGGAATATTTGCCGTACGTCAACAATTAGCGATTCGCAACATTGCTATTATGGCTCGCTTGGATCAATGCAAACGTATTATTCAATCTCGTTTTAAGTTCAACCAGCAGCAAGCCGAGCTTGATAAACTTAATTATTGCTATTTTGTTGCAGAACAAATTCATGAGCGTATTAGCGCCAGCCAGTATTTATACAGCCAATTGGAAAAAAGCTTTCGGGAAAGTCAAATATTAGAAGGCTACCATCAGCTTTTATTGCAATTAGGTGAAGAGTATTATCAAATAGGCATGGCTATCTCCGATAAAAAAAACTACCGCCACAGTCGCCGCTTAAAATGGACCCTTAAGGCCCTTGCGGATCAGCTGTTTCTGCTTAAGCAAAAACCAGAAATTATTGACAATAAAAAAGCCCTGCAGGGACTGCAGGGGATTTATGAAAATTTAGATGGAATAAATACGTTATTATTACAAACTGAGCAAACTGACCAGAATGAAATAATAGTGGTGCCTATTGAAGCCGAATCTTCGCCGACTAAGCCCGCATACAAGCAACTGCTTGAAGCCATGAAGGCGACAAACCCTACCTTTAAACATGCGCTTAGAATCAGTATCGCTTTATTAGTCGCGTTTTTTTTACAGAACAGCCTGCAACTGAACCACGGTTTCTGGATTTT
>DATBNI010000011.1:0-5253 GCA_036554425.1 Psychromonas sp. | reverse complement strand
TTGGGTTTTTTAATTTTTTTGCCGCCAGGATTAAAAAACCTAATGAGTGCTTATCTTGGCCTTCTATTAACAAACCCTTTGCCTGCAGATAACGGGTCAATTCCTGCTCTAAAAAAACAGCACTTTTTGCGAAAAAAACCGGTTCGTTTAAGTTCACATTGGCACTGCAAAGTTCTTTTACAAAACCGTCAAAGGCTTGGTTCATTTTATTTTCCTTTTTATAACTTGTAAAGCCCAAGAGGAATTTGATGGGCGAGCATATGCTCTTGCTTTAGTGTTTTACGATTGTGCAACATTAGCTCGAAAGCCGCTTGGCATTTATCGGGTAGACGGTAACCAAAACCGCACAAGCATCAAAGTAGCGTGCGCTGTCTGCGAATATTAATAACTAAACAGTCCAATCAAGAATCACTTTACCCGATTTGCCCGACAGCATCATATCAAAGCCTTCCTGGAATTTATCGATGGGATAAGTATGGGTGATGATCGGATTCAAATCTAAACCAGACTGTATTAAACTGGCCATTTTATACCAGGTTTCAAACATCTCACGACCATAAATACCTTTAATAATCAGTCCTTTAAAAATAACCATATTCCAATCAATGGACATGTCAGAAGGCGGAATACCTAACAGTGCAACCTTGCCGCCGTGGGTTAAATTCTTCAGCATAGTGTTAAAGGCGACGGGCGCGCCGGACATCTCCAATCCGACATCAAACCCTTCGGTCATGCCCAGTTGTGACATCACATCTTCGAGCTTTTGCTGAGCGACATTAACCGCGCGGGTGACCCCCATCTTTCTTGCTAAATCTAAGCGATATTCATTAATATCGGTGATCACCACATAACGCGCGCCGGCGTGTTTGGCAACCGCTGCCGCCATAATACCAATCGGCCCTGCACCGGTGATCAGCACGTCTTCACCGACCACATCAAATGATAAGGCGGTATGCACTGCATTACCAAAGGGGTCAAAAATTGAAGCCAAATCGTCAGAGATACCTGCGGGTATTTTAAAGGCATTAAAAGCAGGAATAACCAAATACTCTGCAAATGCACCGGTGCGGTTAACACCCACACCGATAGTGTTACGACAAAGATGGGTTCGCCCTGCCCGGCAGTTACGACAATGACCGCAGGTAATATGTCCTTCACCTGACACCCGATCGCCTACCTTAAAGCCGCGAACCTCTTCGCCCATGCCGACAACTTCACCGACATATTCATGGCCGACAACCATCGGCACGGGAATAGTATTTTGTGACCATTCATCCCAGTTGTAAATATGGATATCGGTTCCACAGATTGCCGTTTTATGGATTTTAATCAGCAGATCATTATGCCCGGGCTCAGGTTTATCCACCTTGGTCATCCAGATACCGACTTGTGGTTTTAATTTCGCTAGCGCTTTTATTTTCATTTTATTCACCCATTAAATTAAGCCCATCTTTTTACCGACTTCAATAAATACATCAATCGCATAATCAAGCTGCTCTGTGTTATGTGCAGCAGACATTTGCGTACGGATACGTGCTTGCTCTTTTGGGACAACAGGAAAAGAAAAAGCCACCACATAGACCCCTTTGTGCAGGGCTCTTTCCGCGAACTCTGCTGCTATTTTTGCATCGCCTAACATGATCGGAATAATAGCATGGCCACTGCCGCCCAGGGTAAAACCTGCTTCGCTCATGCGGCGACGAAAGTGCGCAGAATTTTCCCACAGTTTCGCACGCAGAGCATCACTTTCAGCCAGTAAATCGAGCACATGAATGGAAGCTGAAACAATGGCGGGAGCAAGCGAATTTGAAAAAAGATACGGACGCGAGCGTTGACGCAGCCAGTCAACCACTTCTTTTTTTGCCGCAGTATAACCGCCGGACGCGCCGCCCATTGCTTTACCCAAGGTGCCGGTAATGATATCAATACGATCCATTACATTATGATGTTCGTGCGTACCACGCCCCTGGGCGCCCATAAAACCAACCGCATGGGAATCATCAACCATCACCAGTGCGTCATATTTATCAGCCAAATCGCAAATTGCAGGTAAATTTGCGATCACCCCATCCATTGAGAAAACGCCATCGGTAACAATTAATTTATGCCGTGCGCCTGCTTTGTCTGCGGCAATCAACTGCTGCTCTAATTCAGCCATGTCATTGTTCGCATAACGGAAGCGTTTAGCTTTACATAAACGTACACCATCTATAATAGAGGCATGATTTAACGCATCTGAAATAATGGCGTCCTTGGCATCTAAAATAGTTTCAAATAACCCGGTATTTGCATCAAAGCAGGAAGTGTAAAGAATAGTATCTTCCATGCCTAAAAATGTGGAGAGTTTAGCTTCCAGTTCTTTATGCTTGTCCTGGGTGCCGCAAATGAAACGTACGGAGGCCATGCCAAAACCCTGTTGATCCAGCCCTTTTTTAGCAGCTTCAATCAACTCAGGATGGTTTGCTAAACCAAGATAGTTATTGGCACAAAAATTAAGCACCTGCTCACCACTTGCTATTGATACTAAGGCTTGTTGAGCTGAGGTAATGATTCGCTCTGATTTATAAAGGCCATCATTTTTGACTTGTTCGATTTGTTGATTAATTTGTTGATAGAATTTATTAGACATGACACACCACAATATTGATTTACCGGAAAATTATTTGACTATTTTATATTAAAACTGAAAATATGGGAGATAAATCATTGTAAATAAAAACATTACCAATGTATTTACAATAATTTATTTTTACCGTCATTGTTGAAATGCAATTATGCTTGTAAGCCATTAATTATAAGGCTTTTAACAGATCACTACGGTAGCTGTTAGCATCGAGCTTAAAATCATACTTAATGGCCAGTTGATCAAGCTCTTTTTGACAATGATCTAAACTTTTTAAGGTCAGGACATTATCGTCTAACAACCATAATTGACGCGAGCCATCATAACTAAACTGCAGTGCATTCATCGCATTCTGGTCACCCCGGTTTGCCGCCGTCTTCAATTTTCTCATCTCCCGGGTTATTTTATTCAGGGACTGTTTTAAGTCCCAAACATAAGCCACTTCGGTCATAAAATCATGATTTTTAAATTTCAACAATAAATAGACTAATAATAAAAATGTTATTATCACCCCCAGCAAATTCCAATAAAAGTGCGAGCCCGACGGATCCGGGAATAACAAAATCAGCAGTTGTGCGACGCCTAAACTGCCTATGGCCAGGGTGGTGATACAGGCACCTATTACAATATTTAAATGACGACGATATCGTTGTTTATTGATTAATGCCAGCTGCATAAAAACCTCATTATTGTCAGAATTGCTGCAGTGTAAAAGCTAACTAACATATTACCAAGCGATAAATGCTGGTTAAAACCGATCTGATAGAATGGAAAATCAAATATCCGGGCTGTAAGCAGAAAGGCTATAGGGCAGGAAAGTGAAAATCTTAATAATAGGATGACACATTGGTATCAAATTCAATAATAAATAAACCGTCTTTAATCTGCTCACCTACAACTGTAAATAATTGTGACGGTAAATAATTATCTTCCCCTGAATGGGCTTTCTTTGCGGCACTAAAGTCAGCTATTTTTTTCAGCATCCAATATCTTGTTTGGATGCCCTGCCCATCCAAGGATAGGCTACCTTTTCCGGTTGTTTCATCAAAAGAGAAAGTTTCATTAATCGGAAGATACCCGGAAAGAAACTGTTCAGCATTTTTTGTGCTGCCAAATTCTGTAATAATATTTTCTAACAAATTGATTTTCTGAGAAAAGCCTTTTGGAAAGCGAGCCACTTTATTTAAACCCAGGTATAAATCATAAATTGTCCAAGAGCCGTCACCATTACTTACCCCCAAGTATCTATAACCATGACTTTTTGAATAATTCAAATAAGAATCGACTTGATTAACCTGCACATTATCAAACATATTTGATTTTTCAATGGCATATCTAACGGCTGCAAAATCTTGTTTATACAGGCTTAAAAAATAGCCCTGTAATGCAGGCTCTGGAGAGCCGGTTACAAAAGGAGGTTGGGTTAAAAGAAGATCCGAGGGCACATGGATTAATAATGATCCGCCAAAATATTGTCCGGGTGTCAGCGCCTCAATTTGTTCCTGATACATACTCTTTTGATAATTTAGTGCGCCCTTCATAGTGGAAAAAGTTTTACCATCCAAGTTGTAATTTGTACAGCCAAAAAGCAGCGAACTGGATAAAATAACCACTGTATAAAATTTCATTTTGAACGACCGGTGCTTATTACAATCCATGCTGCCACCCTCTTAGTTATTATCCTTATCTTTAGGATACAAAATCAACTATGACTATATCCAATCAGATTAACCAGTTAGTCATTGTTATTTTCAATTCTAAACGCTGTTAATTATAGCAAACAATCAGAGTGTGACATTTTAGGGTCGAATTTCGATCGGCGTACCGTCTTTTACCAAGGCCCAAAATTGTTTAATCTCCCGGTTGGTAATGGCAATACAACCATCAGTCCAATCCCGTCCGCTAAATTGAGAAGGATGACGTTTTGTATTATTGGGCAGGCCATGTATAAATATTTCGCCTCCGGGGCTGACGCCATTATTTGAAGCTGACTGCAGATCCATTGCACTGGGATAATTAATATGCAGAGACAAATGAAAGCTACTTTCCGGATTTCTATAATCAATCATATAGCTTCCCTCTGGCGTTCTTTTATCGCCCTCCTTGCCCTTATGGCCAATTGGACTATAACCCAGGGATATACGGTATTCCTGGTAGACCACACCATGCTTAATCAAATACATTCTACGCTTAGACTTTTCGACCACCACCTGATCGGCGGTCGGAAGAAGGGTATTAGCTGCCGCGATCAAAGGCAGCATTAATAAGATTATACTCAAGAACTTTTTCATTATTTCCATATAAAATACCCCGTACAACAAACGCGGATGAAGTGAGTAATTTTTCTCTTGTATCCTGTAAATTAAAAATAAAACAGGATATTTTTTTATCCCGTTTTATTGGCCCTTTAGCAGCTTTAATATACTCGGTTTAACGCAAGCCGATCTCCAGATCACTATAGGTATAATTATGCGACGTCCCGGCATCGGGTGAACCTTGCATTTTGATATCCAGCGCAGCCTGTTGATCATTGGTTAATTTACAATAACAACTAAAGACCAGCTCAATCCAAGCCTGAGGATGAATATGTTGCTCTTTTATTATCCAATCCGTTTGGTATTGTTGCCAAA
>DATBNI010000575.1:0-2047 GCA_036554425.1 Psychromonas sp. | reverse complement strand
AAATGGCCTGAATGTCATGCATGGCTTAGTGACCTGTGAAAGTGTCGCCGTGGCGCACAACATGCAATATGTCGCGCCCGAGACAGCACTTGCACAGGGCACTGAATCTGCGGCTGTTGAAGCAGCTTAAGGCTGATTTTTAGCGCCTGTAATAATATCGAAGCAATGACTGCAGTAGAGATTATTTAAGAACTGTTGATCTAGTCGTTAAAAAATAATCCTCATTCTTAGTGAGGCTTGGGGATTATTTTATTTGCTCAAAGCATCAAATGAGTGACTTGCAGTAGATATTCATATTAGGGCAAGTGGATCAGCAATATATGACTTGAGTGCGAAATAAAGTTCAATCATATTTTTATCAAGTTAACAGTCATCAGGCTTACTGGCATTGTCTCCAAAAAAGAGCCTTTGCTTATGCCTGAAGGCACAAAGATTAAAGAATGAAAGAAAGCAGAATATAGTCGCAGCTTTTTGCGCAGATGGCCTGGTCAGTAAAGTATTACTGCACATTGTGTTGCTTCTTTCTGTTTATCCACCTCAATAATTTGCCAAGGAAAGTACAATGAAGATTAAAAAATCAATATTTTCACTCATTTTATTTATAACAACCCTGACACAAAGCCAAGCTGTATTCGCAGCTGGCAGCATTGGTACAGCAGTCAATGAGACTTTTGCAAATGCAACAGGCTGGTTTGTGAGCCTTATTTTTGCTCCTATTCCGGGCACCAGTTTTCCCTGGATAGTCACTTGGCTGGTCATTGCAGCCGTTGTTTTTACCCTATACTTTAGATTTATTCAATTTCGTGCCATCAGACATGCTATTGATTTAATTAAGGGAGACTATTCCGATCCCAAAAATCCAGGTGAAGTGACCCACTTTCAGGCTTTAACAACCGCGCTTTCGGGTACCGTTGGCTTGGGTAATATAGCCGGTGTCGCAGTCGCACTGAGTATTGGTGGACCGGGGGCGACATTCTGGATGGTGCTTGCGGGACTGTTAGGTATGGCGTCTAAATTTACCGAATGTACGCTAGGTGTTAAATACCGCAATGTAAATGCTGATGGCAGTATTTCCGGTGGACCTATGCATTACATTTCTAAAGGTTTTGCTGAAAGAGGGATTCCGGGAGGCAAAATAATGGCGAGTATTTTTGCAGTATTTTGTGTACTGAGTTCATTTGGGGCGGGAAATATGTTCCAGGCAAACCAGGCTCATGCTCAGATAAGCAATATTACTGGTGCATATCCGGGCTGGATCACCGGGGTTATCTTTGCCGTTATTATTTTTGCAGTTATTGTTGGCGGCATAAAATCTATCGCGAACGTAAGTGAAAAAGTGGTTCCTTTTATGGCCATTCTTTATGTTGCGACGGCATTGATTATTTTAGGTGCAAATGCGGATAAAATGGGTTGGGCATTTACTCAAATTTTCGAGGGTGCTTTTACCGAAGTCGGTCTGGCAGGCGGGATTGTTGGCGCCTTAATCCAAGGTTTCAAACGTGCAGCATTTTCTAACGAAGCGGGCGTCGGCTCGGCGCCTATCGCTCACTCCGCGGTAAAAACCAATGAACCTATTACTGAAGGCCTGGTTTCACTGCTTGAACCTTTTATCGACACCGTTGTCATCTGTACTATGACTGCATTGGTCATTATTATTTCCGGTCAATTACTCGTTGATGCCAATACCGGCCTTTATTTATTAGGTGAAAGTGGGCAGATTCTGACAGCTTCCGGCGCTTCTGGCGTAGCTTTAACATCGGTTGCTTTTGGTCAAACTGTTAGCTGGTTCCCCTACGTGCTGGCGGTAGCTGTTGTCTTATTTGCCTTTTCGACCATGCTTAGCTGGTCATACTACGGGCTGAAAGCTTGGACCTATTTATTTGGTGAGAGCAAAGCGACAGAAATGAGTTATAAAATTTTATATTGTAGCTTAATTGTAGTGGGTGCTGCAGCCAGCTTAGGGGCTGTCATTGATTTTTCTGATGCCGCTATGTTTGCCATGGCGATCATCAATATTACCGGCTTGTATTTATTAATGCCGGTAGTA
>DATBNI010000571.1:0-5864 GCA_036554425.1 Psychromonas sp. | reverse complement strand
ATGTAGTCTGAAATAAGCGCGAATCATTATTACGCTTATTTTATTCTTGTGCTTACTCTCGACCTTTTATCTCGGTTTTCTACCTCTACCACGCGATGCCCGAACCGGCATCCTGTGGTCTCGATAGAAAACAAGACTTTCTGTGACAATATTTACACTACATTTTTATAAAGGCAGGTTATAAATGAGTCAACAATTTATTTTCTGGCTCTCTATGGTGATACCAGGCAGTGGGCATATGCTGCTACGCCGTGTACGAGAAACCTTGTTTGGGTTCTCGCTACTCGCGTTAGAGATTCTAGTTTTTTTCCAATTTATACTTCCCAATTTCCGCTTATTAGCTGTTGAGCAACCCAATGGAAAAATCACCCTTGGTGCGGAGCGTTTTGTTGATGACTCCTTTCTTATCATGGTGGGCTCAACCCTGGGTGCAATAATGTTATTCGTTTTTATAGCACTTCACTATGGTTTTGCACGTGATGCCAAAGATGTAAAACGTCAAATAGACGTTAATGGTTATGCGATTACCTTTACGGAAAAGGTACGTGGTCTGTCTCACGAAATAGTGCCGAACCTGATTACCGCACCAAAATTTATTTTGTTATTCGTATTTTCTTTCTTGCCCGCCATAGTGTCGATTATTGTTGCATTTACAAACTACAAGCGTCCGATACTTCCCCCTGCTTTTCTACTGGAGTGGAAAGGATTAACAAACTTTGAGCGCCTCTTTACTAATGAGCGGACGGCAGCTGCATTCCAGGATACCTTGGTCTGGACAATGACATGGACTTTCTGTGCTTCTGCTCTGACCATAATATTAGGGACAGTGCTTGCTGTTGTTGCAAATAATAAACTCATCAAGGGGAAAAAGTTTTTCCGCACAGTGTACATTTTACCCTGGGCGGTACCTGCATTTCTAACTATCCTGGTATT
Source organism: Psychromonas sp. (assembly GCA_036554425.1). Lineage (GTDB taxonomy): Bacteria > Pseudomonadota > Gammaproteobacteria > Enterobacterales > Psychromonadaceae > Psychromonas. Next base: position 4,931 of record DATBNI010000571.1, on the reverse strand, counting down.
CCAACTGTTTTTCTCAAAAGTAGGTGGAATGAATACCATGGTTATCCCTTTTTTCACGGGCAACGAATATGATGTATCAACGGCCATAGGCTTCTTCCTTGATGCCGACTATGCCAAGATAACCATCATTCTGATCCAGGCATGGCTGGGTTTTCCTTATGTGTTCATCTTAGTCACAGGTGTATTACAAACTATTCCTGATGATCTCTATGAAGCGAGCAGTATTGATGGCGGCAATGCCTGGAGTAACTTCTTCGATATTACCCTGCCGTTGATTTTAATCAGTGTCGCGCCTGTGTTTATCACCCAGTTTACCTTTAACTTTAATAACGTCACCATTGTTTATATGTTGGGTGAAGCAACGGTACAGACTATAGGCTCTCTCTATAAACCACTCGACACTATCTCTTCGCTGGGTTTTCGTTTGATGATGGATGCAAAATATAACGAAGCAGCCGTTTATACCTTGATAGCCAGCACGGTAGTGGGTGCGATAGTACTTTATACCTGGCTTAAAGCCGGTGCGTTTAAAAATGAGGAGGTCATGTGATGGAAAATACAATCAGTCTGAATCCTAAAGTAAAAAGTAAAAGCCTGAATCAACACTTTTTGGTTAGAAATATGGGGCTCATTGCGAGTTACACTTTTCTTATTGTGATGGCGATCGTGATTATTTATCCGATATTGCTGACCATTATGAGCGCCTTTAATGTGAGTAATTCACTCTATTCGACTTCATTCTTTCCGCAGAACTTTAGTTTTACAGAGAATTTTACCCATTTATTTAATGATACGGCTTATTTGAGCTGGTATACCAATACCTTCCTGCTTTCGATTGTCACTATGGTACTTTCAACCGTTATTGTGGTGATCTCGGGCTTTGTTTATTCCCGTTACCGTTATCAGTCGCGTAAAAGTGCCTTAATGTCCTTATTGCTGATTCAAATTGTTCCGTCAGGAAGTGGGTTGATCGCACTTTATGCGATGGCAAGCTCTATCGGAATATACAGCTCAGAGAATGCAACACTATACACATACATTTTTATGACCCTTATCTATACCGCAGCGGGTACCACAATGAACACCCTGTTAATGAAGGGCTATTATGATTCGATCCCGCGTGATTTAGATGAATCAGCGAAGATTGATGGGGCAACTCAATTACAGATTTTTACAGAGATACTGCTTCCGCTTGTGAAACCTATGATTGTGGTGATTGCAATCTTCTGTTTCTTAGGGCCTATCGGCGACATCATCATGCCTAAATTCCTTATCTCAAGTATGAGCAGTGATGCAAAAACCCTTGCAGTTGGTTTAATGGGGTTAATTAATGATCTCAAAGATTCAAATTATAACGTCTTCGCAGCGGGCGCAGTTTTAGCAGCAATCCCGCCTGTTTTAGTTTTCTATAAATTTCAAGATTATATTGTCGGCGGTTTAACGTCAGGTGGAGTAAAAGGATAATGAGCAAGATTTCATTAAGAAATATCAATAAAAAATACCCTAATTCAACGAGCTGTTCTGTGCGTGATTTCAATCTCGATATTGAAGAAGGCGAATTTATCGTACTGGTCGGCCCCTCCGGCTGCGGCAAGTCAACAACCCTGCGCATGATTGCAGGATTAGAAGATATTACCGAAGGTGAATTCATCCTTGATGGCGAAGTCGTTAACAATGTCAGTTCAAAGGATCGTGACATTGCCATGGTTTTTCAAAGCTATGCGCTCTACCCGCATATGTCGGTGCGTGAAAATGTTGGTTATGGTTTAAAACTCCGTAACTACCCTGCCGAGACGACTAAAAAGCAGGTTGATGCGATATCTAAAGATCTTTTTCTCACCCAGTACCTTGAGCGTAAACCTAAAGAGCTTTCAGGCGGACAGCGTCAACGTGTTGCATTAGGACGTGCAATGGTGCGTACACCTAATTTGTATCTGATGGATGAACCACTGAGTAATTTGGATGCTAAACTACGCACTACGACGCGCAGCGAAATATCGCGTATGCACCGTGCTAAAGGGGCTATCACCATTTATGTAACCCATGATCAGGTTGAGGCGATGACCATGGCGGATCGCATCGTCTTGATGTCAATGGGTGAGGTGCAGCAGATTGGCACGCCGAAAGAGTTGTTTACTAATCCTAAAAACTGCTTTGTCGCAACCTTTATGGGTATGCCGTCAATGAACCTTATTGAAGGTATGTATAAAGCGGGGAAATTTAGCTGCCACTCATTCACCATTGCGGTTAGTAATAGCGATCGAAAGATCCTTGATGATGCGGGATATGATGGTAAATCAATCTTTCTAGGCGCGCGCTCCAGTGCTATCCGCTCGGGTCTAAAACATGAGCAGGCATTCCCTGACTCTTGTTTTGAGACAACAGCGATCAACGTCGAGTATCTTGGTGACAGCGTGAATGTCTTCTTTGAGGCCGCCCCGATGAACCTCTTCGTGGGGACATTGGGAACCGGGGAGCGCCAAGTGAGTATTGATGAAAAAGTCACCTTAGTGATCGACAATACTAAGCTGCACTTTTTTGATCCCGAGACAGAAGAGTCAATTAAATTCAATGTAAAAGCAATGAATTTAGTTTAATTCACTGCGTTAGGTGATTGGGGTAAAAGAGCTCCGCCCCAATCCTTGACCCTTGCAAAGATAAGCAGCAACGCTAAAAGTTAGCCAATATTTTTCACCACAAGGAATAACAAGTTTGATTTTTCGCGGACAACTCCAACGTATTCACGACTATATGTTTCATATCGCCGTGGCTGTGATCATCTTTATCATCGGGTTTGTTATTGTATATGGCAATCTTCCCAAGCCGCAATTTGACTACGCCGCTTTTACTGAACAGCAGCAGGCATTCAAGCGCTGTGTTAATAATGATGCCCTCTTTATGACAGCTGATGCTTTTGAGAAAAACTATCTGCAACTTCCATTGACAGATATCTCAACACAATATAGGACACTGCGTGAGCAGGTTTCAACTAACTGTGGTTCATTTCATGTTGAGAGCAGTTATGAGCAACTTCAGGAGATGGCGCTGCCGGTGTTAGCAAAGGCACAAGCTTTTTATCATAGTGAAGATGTTAAAGTGGTCAATGCCGTTTATACCCCCTCTTCTGTTTACAGCGCATTGCTTGGCAGACCTCAACCCTACCTGTTTTTTATCTCCGATAAAGATCAAGATCGTATTGTTGCCATCAAGGTATCACCCCTAAAAGAAGGTGTTCTCATTGAACCCTTATGGGGATATGAAGAAAGTCAAAACCTGGCTTATACGCAGGGTGAAGTACAAAAATTATTACTCGTTTATAACGAAATTAAACGTTAAAAATAGCGAATACCTGCCCTCTTTTATACCTTCTAATGATTGCTGTATTAACAGCAATCATTAGACCCTAGTGGACGGCATTTAACATCGAATAAGGTTTATATGAAAATCTCTCTTTCTAAAGCAAATTTTCGCGACATGAATCGCCTTGAAGAATCTAATTATCTCTTAACTAACGGACTGGGCGGTTACTCCTCTTTGACCCTTGCAGGCTCTTGCAGCCGACATGATCATGCACTCTTTATGGGCAGCATTGTTGCACCCAATAACCGTTTTTGCTTCGTGCGTCATTTAGATGATCGTATTACATTATCAAGCGGTGAATCTCACCCGCTCTCCTCACAAGCAAATGTAAACCCTTATGACACAGTCGATGCAACTCTGCTGTTTGATAATTTCAGCCAAACCTATCTGCCGCAATTTATCTATCGCATACAGGGCATTGAAATAACCAAAACCATAGTGATGACCCAGGGAGTGAATCGTCTTGGTGTGGAATACAGAATATTCAATCCCTTAAAGCAGTCCTTCACCCTTAATGTCACCCCCAAATATCACTTTTGCGCTAAAGGTGAAAGCCTGGCAAAAGAGCAGACCTTTATCCACCAGCCAGGCTTAATCAGCAGTAACGGGCAATCTCTCGCCTATCGGCATAATGGCAGTGACCGTGCGCTTGAGACACCTAGTTACCAGTCTGGACTGTACTTTTCTTATGATGCAAGAGATGATCGCTCCGCCAGTGATGCACAAATGGCGCTGCACACAATGACCTTTGAGGGTCAGCAGGCCGAAGAGCATTTTTATATTATCTTTGAAGTCGAAGAGCCGCGTGCAAAACAGTTTCCCTCTCTTAGCATTGCAGCTATGATCAGTGCAGAGATTCACCGCCAGCAGCAGTATATCGCTCAATCAGGTCTTAAAAGCCCCTTTGCACAGCAGCTGGTTCGAGCCAGTGAACAGTTTGTGGTCACGCGCGACTCTACCGAGTCCAAATCTATTATCGCGGGTTACCCCTTTTTTGCAGATTGGGGACGCGATACCATGATAGCCCTTTGGGGCTGTAACTTAGCGACCAGTCAGTTTGCAGATGCCAGGCAGATTTTCCGCACTTTTATCCGTTATGAGCGCCGCGGGATTCTCCCTAATCTCTTTCCGGAAGCGGGCGTTGCTCCGCTTTATAATACCATTGATGCAGCCCTTCTGTTTGTTGTCAGCCTCTATGAATATTACCAGGCAAGTGGCGATCTCGATTTCATTCGCGATCAAGCCTACGACTGCATGGTCAGCATCTATCAGCACTACCGTGACGGCACTGATTTTGAGATCAAGATGTTAGATAATGGCTTAATCAGTGGCGGCAGTGGTTTTGATCAGCTGACCTGGATGGATGTCCGTTTTGGTGAGATTTTACCCACGCCAAGGCACGGCTGTGCGGTAGAAATTAATGCGCTTTGGTATAACACACTCTCTATTTTAGATTACTTTAATCAAGCGCTCGGCAAGCCGATGCCGGAGTTACCCGCGCTTGCAGAGCAGGTTAAAAGCAGTTTTAACGAACTCTTCTATAACCAGGCAGGCTATCTTAATGACTGGAT
>DATBNI010000552.1:0-8362 GCA_036554425.1 Psychromonas sp. | reverse complement strand
ACATTTTTTTCAGAAAAATTTTGTCAGCAACCGTTGTTGATAAATATGAGTATGATGGCGTGAATGCCTTGTTGTGACTTAACATTTATCAGCTATAAGTTGTTTGATAAAATGAACAGCTTGAGGTTTCGCTAATGTTCGTTTTGGATAAACAAGGTAGTATGGGCGCTCTAAAGGCAAAGAAATATCGCACATTTGTATTAATTTCCCAGATTTAAGTTCATCCTGGATAAGTAATTCTTGTCCTAATAAAAGTCCTTTTCCTTGAACGGCTGCTTCAATAGCAAGGCTGGATAAATTAAATTGAGGGCCTTTTTTGAAACTAATATCTTTATAACCTGCCCGTTTTAACCAATCTTCCCAACCTGGTAAAAAACCATTAAAGTCGCCCCAATCTATCTGAATCAAAGGCTGTTGAAGCAGCATATTAAGGTCATAATTATTTGGAAGTTGTTGAAGTAAAAGCGGGCTTGCTACCAAAGATACACTGTCATTGAATAAGAGAACCGCCTCTTCATTTTGGTAGTCTTGATGACCAAAGCTAATGCAGGCATCTGTTTCACTGTTGTCAAAATCAACTTTTGCATGACTTGCTTCAAGTCGAATTTCTAGATCAGGATTAAGGTCCATAAATTGAATTATTTTTGGCATTAACCATTTACTGGCCACGGAAGGGAATGCTCTGATAGTAAAGCATTGTTGGTTCTTGAGTTGGTCAAGACAATGCTGTCCCTGCCTTAGGTTATCAAGTGCTTGTTCAGCAAAAACAAGGTATTGGATGCCTGCTTGGGTCAGACAAACGCCCCGTTTAGAACGCTCAAACAAAATATTTTCAAGTTGATTTTCTAACTGACGTATTTGTTGGCTTACTGCGGCTGGAGTGATGCATAATTTAACCGCTGTATTGGCAAAACTACCTGTTTTAGCGGCAGTTACAAAAGTGCGTAGATGGCTTAAAACAGGTAGTTTTTGCATTTGATAACCTATTGTATTGTTATTTCAATGAGATAGTTGGTTTTATCTTAGCTTGTTATCCTAACTTATTAGCAGAGATTTAAAATAATTTTATTGTTAAGTATTACTTAACGATAAGCCCTAAATATATTGTTATTCATCGTCAGGTTTATTGGTTACTCTTGAGCACGAAAGAATTGCATGATTACCAATCTCCAATAGGATAAAGGATATCGAATATGCTGTTATCAGAAGTATTAAATACATCGAAGTATAATCTTGAAAACAATGCGTTAGTTGAATCTTGTAAAGCAACACTTGCGCAGGAAGGGGCCATTGTCTTACCTGATTTTTTAACGGAACAGGCGATCCGTGCCGTTGTTGATGAAGGTAAAGAAAAACAAAGCTTAGCTTGGTATACAGCGAACACGCATAATGTGTACTTAACTGATATTGATTCTGACTATCCTTTAGACCATGTTAAAAACAAACAAGTTAACTCATCGAAAGGGTGTATTACGGATGATCAAATTTCACAAAATTCGCCATTAAGAGTCATTTATGACGCCGCTTTATTTAGAACATTCTTAACCCAAGTTTTGGGCATAAAAGCACTGCATGAATATGCTGATCCGCTTTCTTCTATTAACCTGCATTATGCCAGTGCAGGTCAAGAATTAGGATGGCACTTTGATAATTCGTCCTTTGCCATCACTTTGTTAATTCAAAAACCACAACAAGGCGGGTCTTTTGAATACCTCAATAACATGCGGGATGCAGACAGTGGCGAAATGAATTTTGAAGGTGTTGACGAGGTGTTAGCAGGAAACAAAGAGGTCAAGTCTCTGACTATTGAACCTGGTTCATTAGTGTTGTTTCGAGGCCGTAATGCGATTCATCGTGTGACACCTACCATTGGTGATACAACCCGCATGCTGGTGGTACTAGCCTATAACTCAGAGCCTGATGTTGCTTTATCTGAATCCGCCAGAATGACTTTTTTTGGTCGACTTGCTTAATAGCAAGGCATAAAAGCGCAAATTATTCGAAGTGCCCATTAGTAAGTTCTGGTCAGCTGTTATGCAAGCTTCCTTGGTTCTTTAACCAAGTATTACATCGCACATGAACAGGCCCTAATACACACCTAAAAATCACACTATTGGTGTCAATATGCACCCGTCACCCATCTGAATTTAAGCGCTGTAGTCATGCAATTGTGTATGGCTACAAAATGAAATTGTGGGACACTGATTGAATTGATAAAAATCAACTCTTAATTATCGACGGTCGAATAAAGTGCTGCATTATTAGGCTGTAAATAATCTGACTGATAATAATTATTTTTATAAGCCAAACTACCTGTCATCCTGATATTGAATTTTTTAATGTGAAATAAGTTTGATGATTAACAGTAGCATCCTTAGCTTAAGGTTTACTTAAGGTGTGTAGAATATTTGAAAGATAAGGGCAATATTTTTGCGCTGAGCTTATTCATTTTGTCTAGGCAATTTTTGACCATTTAATTTTACAAAATGTAATAAAAGTAGGGTTGAGCAAGGCCTTAAATAGTATTACCTGGCGAAAAACCTTGCTCTAGAGCCTTGGATTAGCTAAATAAAGACCCGTACTTAAGCGCAAAGGTATTGTATACGTCCTACACTACAAAGAAAGTGAGATAATATTCGGGGGAGGGCTATGAGCGTTTTTGCTCGTCTCAATAAAATAATGTTATTCGATATGGCCTTAGGCGCAGCGCTGCTAGCTTCGGCAGCGGCGCAAGGTCAGGGTTTAGCAATGTATGTGGACGCATCCGGTGTAGTGGAGCCAGATAGCACTACCACTACTGTGGCGAAGCCGAGCTCGACTTTATATGATCCTTTGCATCGCCCGCAAAAATCATTACAAGAGATAGCAATTGAGTTAGTGAACCCTATCAGTAGTCTGCAATCGCTTACCAGTGAATACCTGTACCAACCCCATCAAGGTGCACTGCCAGACGCTGATCAGCAAACCTTGCAATCTATCGCATTTACACCGTCTTTTCCGTTTCAGTTATCCAACGGCAAAAATATCCTATTGCGTGCCACCATCCCGGTTAATTTGGCCAAACCGACTTATCGATATGCGGGAGACTCCAGAGATTTTACCGACTGGCGTATCCGTCAGGAAGCTGGCAGCATAGCACTTAATGGTGATTTCTATTATGTTCACAGCCATATGTATGACATTAATTACGATCTTGCTTATGGAGGCGTCAATGACCAGGGATTAATCACCATGGTAGGGATTGCCGGTGTGTTACCCACCTCGGAGGACGGCTCAGGTGCAAGCCACTTGTACCTGCTTGGCCCGGAGGTTGCTGTGGGGAAAAAATTAGAACGGGGCATTGTCGGCGGCTGGTTAAGCCATTTGACCAGCGTTGCTGGTACATCGCCGGATGTCGACCACAATGCCAACCTGACCGAACTAAAGCTGTTTTTTGCCCATGACATGGGTAACGGTTGGCAAATACTCTCCAATTCACATATCACTTATGATTGGGAAGGGGAGAAAGACAACAAGCTACTGCTACCACTGGGGGGCGGAATAGCTAAAACCATCCGTATCGGTTCGTTGCCGGTCAGGTTTGTTGTCGAAGCGCAGAAATACCTGGAAACACCGAGCGCCTTTGGCCCGGACTGGGAGCTAAAATTCAGTATGGCATTTGTCGATCTCAAGCGTTCACCCTTTTAAAAGGAATGTTTCTTCTTCTCCCTAAAGCACCATATAGTTTAAAAAACGCCACCAGAGAGAGTCAAAATGATCTGCTTCGATGTTTTTTTGAATTTTTCAAAACCAGATGTTTTTTCAATACAAAGATCATTATAAAGAAGCACTCGCATTTATTATCCCATTAAGCTGCATAGTAGCAGGTATGCTATACGAAGCCGTTAACATCCGCTATATCCAACTATCTTGAATTAGCTGGCCCGAAGGGCGTAAGGCCTGGAAGCCTGAAGTATACCCATGTGGTGTTGCATGTAGACAAAACCCTAGCTGATGGTTGGATACCGATGAGGTATTAAGGCACTATCATAGATTGCACAAGGGTACACTGCCCATCAATATATAAAGGGAGCAGGTTACCCAAACAAGCCTAGAATCAAGAACTGTAAACTGTAAAATATCACGATATGCGTCTTGATAAATGTTGATATCCATTGTTTTTTATTCCCGCTAATAAAATTGATAATAATGTTATGGGTCAAGGATCATATAAGATGATAGTTTAAACTTACTTCATTTCAAAATAGGATGTTTTATGCCGATTTATCAAGATCAGATCCTTGCTCCCTTACCCGCTCACGCACAATTTTTGACTTTTGAACGCCAGCCGGGCAGCACAGCCAAAGCTTCACTGCTGGCACTGCAGTCAATTTTTGATAATGGCTCAATGTTAGTGGGAATAGGCGCCAGCCTGACGCAAACATTAAATTGCGTGATCGAAGGGCTAAAACCCATGCCATCACTGCAGTCTGGGGCCATTACTATTCCTACTTCTCATGGTGCGTTATGGGTTCGCGTCAGCGGGGGGGATCCGGGTGAAAGCATGTTTAGCGCCGAGTCAGTCATCAAAGCCGTTGCCGATGGTTTTGTATTGAGCGAACAAGTTCCTGCTTTTACCCATCGCCAAAACCGGGATTTAAGCGGCTATGAGGATGGCACAGAAAACCCACAGGGAGACGATGCGGTTAAAACAGCCATTATTCAAAGCAATAAAGTGGGCATCAATGGCTCATCATTTGTGGCCGTGCAGTCTTGGGTTCATGATATGAAATATTTAAAAAGTCTGCAGCAAACAGATCAGGACCACATTATCGGCCGCCGCTTAAGCGATAATGAAGAGTTAGATGACGCGCCTGTCTCGGCGCATGTTAAACGTACCGCGCAGGAGAGCTTTACACCGGAAGCCTTTATGTGGCGTCGCTCAATGCCTTGGGCTAAAAATGGCCGTTGTGGATTGCAGTTTGTCTGTTTTGCAACTAGCTATTACCCCTATGAGGTACAGCTTAAACGCATGATTGGGATGGAAGATGGCGTCACCGATGGTCTATTTGAATTTAGCCGTCCAGTCACCGGAGCCTACTTCTGGTGCCCGCCTGTTGATGCTTCCGGCCTGGACTTAAGCGCACTTATTTAAATATCAAAGTGTCTTATCCCCAAAATACTGCAAGATGCAGTCATCAATAAATCGATAAATGATGAGCTTACGGGTGCAAGGTTGATGATTTAGTTATTTGAAATCGAAATAGCCTTACAACGAAAATCATCGTTTATCGTCTTACTCTTCGGCGTTTTTCCCGAAAGCGAACCCTAGGTTACAACACCTCATGCTGCACTTTGCTCTCGCGTTGGGGCAAAGCTTTGAATCTGTATTTTGAAGTCGCTTACCGAGAAGTTGCTTAGATAGCAGTAAAAGGTCTTATTCCATTGCGATGACTTTGATTTGCACAACTTTCATTATATTCATTTCAAAGTCTGCGATGACTTCTATCGAAGGATAATAGGAGAGGTCGACCTGTTTGCCTTTCAGATTTCGACCTTTATTTTTGCGACCGTATTTAAACGGGCAATCGTAGCCATCCATCATCAGGGTATTGATTATACATTCACCGTTAAAGCGCTGGACATGAGAGGCGACGTGCATAAATTCACCATGAACGAGCGGATCGTGTTGCTGCAATCTAGTTTCTACGAGGGTAGTCATTTACTGTTTGCTCCTTAACAGGATTAATTAACCCACAATTATAGGCGATTTTTTGAGCAGTTGTAAAATGATGTAGATTAAATTTAATACCAAGCTTGAGTTGTTATTTTTAATATTGGCATTCGGGAGCACTTTTATGGCCCTTTTTTGAACTGTTCTAAACGCTAAGGTGTTTCATTTTTATTCCGGTAGGTAAGTTATGCGACGGCATAGTAATTAACATGGGTGTCTTGAAAATATGCTTGCTAAATTGTTTGGTCATTACAAGAAAAACGTACGGAAATTGCTTAGCCGCATTGGTTTGTTGCTTTAGAAACGAAAAGTTTTGGCTGTCCAGCCTTTTTTATTGGTCGCGTATAAATTACCTTACCCTGTTTGAAAGAGATATGAGGGGATCAGGGGCAGATTTTGCTTTTTGCCTTTTCATATTCTCTAGCTATAGTTGCGTTATTCGCAACGATTTATTGTAGATTGAGGGGCCGGTCTTATTCTTGAGTTTTTAAAGGGTAATCTTATTTAAATTCAATGTATTAGAATATCAAACCAATACAGCTACGCAAATCCCCGTCCATTTTTCTTGTGCTGAACAACTGTTTTAGCAAGGGGAAAAATGAGCGAATTAAACGCTAGTTTAGTTTTATGAGCGGGCTAAGCTCTGCGTGCCCTTTGTTTCCACTAGGCTCGGCACACACAGGGTTGTGCGTTCCGAGCTGGTGCGTTAAAAACAGGTGGGCAGTGCAAGATTTAAAAAATGGCTCGGGCAGCTTTTCTTTTGCTGTTCAAAGAGCATGACTCTCTCGAACTGCGTTTCGGTTTCTCATCGTCTACACGCCGTCAAGGGAGGAATACCAGCAATGAAGGTTAAACCAACAGTCACAAGCGAAAGCTTACGATTAACCGATGCGACTATCTACATTACTATTTATAGCCTAGCGGGCTAAAGCCCGCGCCCTTATAACATCCCTCATAGACAGGGTAAGCTCAAACTATACCGCCGTAAGCTCGCGTTGAGAAGTAGGCCGGCCTCTTTTGTGCCATTTTATTTCTATATTTTTATACGTAAAATTAGATATCAATATCACAATAGCTAAAATAAAAAAGACTATAATATTATTAACTATTTCATTTCCGGACGTTAAATATGGCATTCCATTTAACGTTGGAGCCAGCTCAAAACCTGTTATTTTTTGTAAAATGAGCATTGCAGAAGTTAAACAAAAAAGAATGGCAGCATGAGTCATATATATGGAGTAAGAAAGTTTACCCAGCACTTGGAATGGACTTAGCTTTAAACAATGTGAGATAATACCTGACTCAAAAGAAAAAACTATAATTACTATGTAAAACAATAGAGTAGCAACAATATCTTGATATTCAAAATCAGATTGAACAACCATAATTACACAGATTATAATGGCTACTTCTACTACACTGGCTAATAATTTTGTTGGCTTGATGTCTGCTATTTTTCTATATAAAAGGTAGGTTAATGAACCTCCAAAAAAGCACGATAACCCTTTCAACACTTCATTGCCTAATATTTCAGACTCAGAAATTATTAAATAAAATGCAATCGTTGGAGTAAGAACCCAAATATATTTTTTGAATTTGGCAAAAGTAATTACAGATAAAAATAACAATGCGTAAAGATAGAATTCAATGCTAATGCTCCACGAGGGAAAATTAAAGCTTAAAGGATTTGCAAATGGAACCCATGATTGAATTAATAGCAAATTGGGTATTATTTCGCTAATAGCCGTTCCCTCCGTGAAAGGGACGTCATTAAAAGTAAATCCAGCGTATTTATAAGCACCAAGTTTACCAAGCTCTAGTAAGACAAAAACTATAAACATGAACAAATGGAGAGGGTACAGCCTGAAAAATCTAGCCTTCATAAAACTTGAAAACTGCAAATTTTGTTTAAATCCATAACCATGAGTTAAAACAAAGCCACTTAATACAAAAAATAACTGCACAAAGACTGAGCTTCCTCTAAAAAACGCTAGCTCAGTGATACTTCCAATCAAATGCAGATGAAAAATGACAACAGAAAGAGCGGCAAGCCCTCGGAAAGCGTCAAGAACTTCAAACCTTTTATTCATAAATATTCCTTAACAAAGAAAGTTACAGAGACACTAGGAACTGTGTAGAGTGGAAAAGGGCGCATTGATGCGCTCTTTTTATCGCGTTAAGCGGCTTTTATTTTACTTCTTGATCTGATGCTGCAGCTCAGAGGAGTGTCTTGCCTTTTGCTTACTTGTCTTTGGCCGTGCAAAGAAAAGTAAGATCGTCGTCAGGGGGAAACGCTAACTATAAGCATGACACCGACCGCTGCAGACAGGCTTACGGACAAGCCGAAGCGTTATCAGCATATCATGGTTAGAGTGCAAATAGCTGGACACCCATCTAATTGATTAAGTGTTGACCCGCTTCTATGATTTATTCAGGCACTGTTTTGAATGACCAGGAGCTCATTATGACGCAATCTCGTGCAACACAGCTTCCTTGGTTGATACGCCTTACTTTATGAATAACATCCATGTTATTCACTTCTTCGAAGCCTGCTGAAGCTGTTCAAATTTATTCCCTAAAAATTTGTCATTGTATTTCCCGTTGTGTTCTCCGTGCTTTTTTATGTGGCGAAGAGTCTCAGGATGCATA
>DATBNI010000545.1:0-11262 GCA_036554425.1 Psychromonas sp. | reverse complement strand
CAATGTTTACGGTTATTTTTGCAATTGCCCGGACAATTGGTTGGATATCGCATTGGAAAGAGATGTTAGATCAACCGGGTCTGAAAATTGGACGACCACGTCAGTTATATACTGGTAAAGTAGGATTGAAATTTGATGACGCTGATAATCGTTCTAGCTAATAGTAAATGAATCAGCACTGCTGCTTAAAATCAATGCTAGCTGCCTTGCGAGTTTAATTCATAACCGAATAAGGCTAGTGGGCATCTTACTAGAGCGAATTTATCCTGCACAATAATTGATCACTTAATTAATGTCTTTGCTATGCAACAAAAACCACTTGAAATAGTGGTTTTTTTGATCTTCAATTAGTACGGACACAGTTGCCAATAAATTTGTGAATATTAATGACAATATACATTCCAGAATTACCCGTCAATAATCATATCTTCCCAGAGACCAACTTGGCGCTGAGCGATCCCGATGGCCTTTTGGCTATGGGCGGGGATTTAAATCCACAGCGCATCATGAGCGCCTACAGGCAGGGTATTTTCCCCTGGTTTAGTGAGGGACAGCCGATTTTATGGTGGAGTCCTTCACAACGCGCTACCATTAAACCAAAGCTCGTTCATATCAGCCGCAGCATGAAAAAAATCATTAGCAAAAAACATTTCTCACTCTCTGTCAATCGTGCCTTTGACGATGTTATTTATGCCTGTGCGGCGCCCCGGGGAAATCAGGATGAGACCTGGATTACTTTTGATATGATAGCTGCATATCAACAGCTTCATCAGCAAGGGGTTGCCCATTCAATTGAAGTGTGGAGCGGTAGTAAGTTGGTTGGTGGTTTATACGGACTCTGTATTGGCGGTGTGTTTTGTGGTGAGTCGATGTTTAGCAAAGAGGATAATGGCTCTAAAGTGGCTTTCATAGCCTTATGCCAGCACTTTGATAGATTTAGCGGGCAGTTAATAGATTGTCAAATATTGACTCAGCATTTACAAAGTCTTGGGGTGCGAAATGCTTCTAGAGAAAATTTTATAAATAATCTTAAGCAATATAAAAATATAAAAATAGATAAAAGATGTTGGGAAAAACAGACTATTTTCATATAAAACAGATAAGCAAAACCTTAAGGTTTTGCTTATGGCCTGTTAATTACATTACCGGTGAGCAAATATTCAGTTGTTTACTCATCCCGGCTAAAACATCCTTTCTTGCAATTAATCCGATAAATTTATTATTTTCATCTACAACGGGATAAATTTTTGGCTTTGCAGATAACATCAGCTGAGCTAAGTCAATGATACTCATGGTTGCTTTAACTGTAATGGGAGTATTAACCATCACATCCTCAACTAACGCAACCAGTTCACAATAATAGCTTGCTTCCAGCATTTTAGCTAAACAGTCCTGCTCCGATAACCAGCCAATAACGTGCCCGCGATCATCAAGAACAGGCCCTCCTATCTCTTTACTGGCGAGCAATTTACTTACCGCAGTCTCAATTGGCATTTCTTTTTTGAAAAAAATACTTTTACCGGACATGCAGTGTAATATTTGTAAATTTTCCATATAAACCTCCCCTTATCATAATTAAAGCTTAATCTTTTTTACCTGTTTGTCGATGATTTTACGATAAATATGAGGGTTACCTGAAATTTAGTTTCCTTCGAATATCTTTACTCGCTAAACTAACCCATATACATATTCATGCGCTGAGGTATTTTATGGCTTCTCTACAAGAACAACTGATGAAATCCGGTCTTATCAACAAACAAAAAGCACAACAGGTACAAACGGATAAACGCCGTAAAGCAAAACAAAAAAAGAAAAAAGGAAGCGTTGAGGTTTCTGACATGCAAATCTCGCTCAACGATCAAAAGCACCAACATAAGCAGCAGGATCTGGAAAAAAACAAAAAAACACAGGCTGAATTAGCGGAGCGTGCAGCACACGGTAAACTTATTCAGATGATTGCCCAGCATTGCGAAAAAAATTATCAAGGTGAAATTGACTATCATTTTACCTATAACAGCAAAGTTAAACGTATTGCTGTTGATAGTGAAACACAGCAGGGTTTGATTCGTGGTGTCTTAGCGATTTGTGTATTAAATGAAGCGTTTTATCTAATTAATAAAGAGGCAGCGGCTATATTAGCGGAGATTGATCCTTCGGTACTGGTTGCCCTGCATGACAATAAAGAGCCCTTAGAAGCGCTCGAAGATGACCCTTACGCTGATTTTGCTATTCCCGATGATCTTATTTGGTAAATTTTATCGACTACAAATTCCTTGAAGATGCATCTTCAAGGAATTTGGATCTAAGCAAGTCTTTTTGAAGTTAAAGCCCCCCTTTTAATTAATCCCTGAAGTTATTAAACTGAAATGCCTGGTCGAGATCCGTTCCTTTAATCAGCGCCATCACAGCCTGCAAATCATCACGTTTTTTCCCCGTGACACGCAGTTGTTCACCCTGCACGGCAACCTGCACTTTCATTTTATTATCTTTGATAAGTTTAATTAATTTTTTAGAGGTAGGTTGGTCTACTCCTTCTTTAAATTTAATCACTTGTGTCCATGTTTTCCCGCTATGGTTCGGTGTTTCCGGATCCATTGCACGAGAATCGACGCCACGTTTGATCAAATTTGTACGCAGCATATCCACAAGTTGTCTTAACTGAGAATCATGCTCCGCTGACAATTTTGCCACGTCATTAGTGATTTCAAAACTTGCTTTTACACCACGAAAATCAAAACGAGTGTCAAGTTCACGGTTAGCATTATCAACGGCATTTTTAAGTTCAGACATCTCTATTTCTGAAACAATATCAAATGATGGCATTTTATCTTCCTGTTTTTTATTGAAAATTTAATAAGGTTAAGTTACCAGAAAACTTCAATTTCAGCTATGTTATGATCTTGAAAACAATTATTTTAGGTGAAAATATGTGGCAAATTATAGGTGCGGGTGCAATAGGTTGTTTGTGGGCCGCTAACTTATTGCGAATAGGCGAAAAAGTCCAGCTGATCACGCGCCGTCCCTGCGCTGCTAATACGCTGCAATATCAGGATTTATTAAAACAGCAGTTTACCTTCCCTGTTTCTACCGGCACATCGCTGTGCAGTTCTTCGGATCCTGTCTTACTCTGCGTGAAAGCAACACAAGTGATACAAGCTATTACAACGCACCTGGCTTCAATAGATGCAGAGCAGCCTATTATTTTAATGCATAACGGCATGGGTTGCGCTGAGCAGGTAGCAAAATTATTACCTGACAATCCAATTATTTGCGCAACAACGGCAAATGCAAGTTTACTGCATTCTCCCTTAAATATTGAGCAAACGGGTAAAGGTGTCACCTATTTGGGCGCCTACAACAGCAAGGGAAAACTGTTTCAATCATTACTAGTGCCTCTGAATTCTGCCCTTGCCAATACCTGCTGGTGTGAGGATGTTAATGAAAAGCTATGGCTGAAACTGATCATCAATATGGCGATAAATCCGTTAACGGCCATTCATCAAATAAAAAATGGGCAATTAATAAAATCCTCTTTTCAAACGCAAATCAACAGCCTGGTAACTGAAAGCTTAGCGGTGGCACAAGCTGAAGGTGTCGATTTTGAAAAAGATGAAATATTAGCCATCATTCAACAGGTTATAACATTAACGGCAGAAAACTTTTCCTCCATGAACCGGGATGTTTTTTATCAGAGACACACTGAAAATGAATTTATTGCGGGTTATTTATTAAAATCCGGCACTTTTAATCAGATTCATACCCCGACAATTAAGCGCCTTTATCAACAAATAAAGGCATTGGAACAAGCACCTATTGCAGATAAATTCTAACCAGACAATAGATTTTGACAAGGTTAAACTGATCCAGGATTAACCCATTATTTAAAGCTGTTGATAATGAAAAACATGATCCGATAAGCTATTAATTAATATTACATTTTGCGAGCCTTGAAGAATATCAATTTTTTCTGGCCGGCTATTTAATCCATCAATTTGGCTCTCAGTTGCAGTTGTTTCAAAATAACCAAATTGAATATTCCCCGGCAGCATATTCCAACTGCGCAAATCCGCATTTTCCGTCACCACTGTCGCTATATTTAATAACAATCCGATAAGATTATCTTGCTGATTTACCCGGCGCACTAACTCATATTTAGCGAGTGCACGGGTAGTTGTCAGTAATAAAATAGAAGGCGTTTCTTTGTCTAAGTCTTCTCTCACTAACACCTCCAGATTTTCTACCGTTTCGGTGCTTAGCTGTTGTGCACTTCTAATCTTCTGTGCTGCGCTTGGATAACCAGGCATTGAGATTCGAATTAACTGTTCAAAATTGGGACTTGGCAGCACAACCGTTCTTTCAACCTTATGACTGACCACGCCGTCAAAATATAAAACAAACACTTGATTCCCGGTATTTCGGCTGGGTTTGGGCAAATCCGGAAAGCGTTTTTGGTAGTCAGCAAACTGCTGCTCAGCACCCAATTTAAAACTCATTCGCAGTAATGCTTGTTTTAATCCAAGGGGGACGGGCATAGCACGCTGGGTAATAATATCCTGCGCAAACCGATAGCTTATCAAGGCATTGGATTGTTCATTTAATAACTCATAAACAATGCCGGCAATTAGATGAGCACTTGCCAGCTGGCCATTTAACGAATCTTTTTCTGCTAGTTTTTTCATGGCAATATCAGCTTGAAGACTTTCCACCCGCGCGCCTTCTATATCCTTATTGAACAAATAACTGAGGGCTAAAATATTATGCACCATGACCCTATCAGTTGGGTAACCGCTATAACTTCTTAAGGTTTCACTTAATGTCCCCGCGCCCACATTTTCGCTGATTGAGGTGGCTTCTAATACAGACATCTCTCTTTTGGCTAAAGAAAGTGTCGTTATTGCAGCCTCGAAATCCCCGGTGAGAAACTCCAGCAAACCTTTATTAAGATGGAATTGCGCATGATCCCGCGCTCTGGGGTCAGAACCTTGTAACTTTGCTAAGACACTCTCTGGCGATTGGGTATTTAAGGCCGTTGCTAACTGGTTCGAATCCCGTTGGTATCCTGTACAGCCAGAAAGCAGCAGCATAATGACAATCAATAAGATTTTATGCATTCAATTACCGAAAAATAGGACGGGAAAGTAAAATCAGACACTGACCATAACAATTCCACTCGCTAGATATCTGCATGGTGGAATGACCATAGCGCCTGAAAGATAGGGTTATTACTCGCGTAGCTGGCTGTTTCTGACCAGTTTTTTAATCCTCTTCTCACCAACCCAAACTTTACGGTTATCTTTAATGCTGATTAATTCCAAATTCACCTGGTAATAACGCACTTGGGTTCTTCCTTCCATATCGATAATAGTATTGATTTGCCCCTGCATCATAAAATCAGCGCCGTACTCTTGTCTGCTCACATTACGCGTACCTGATGTTGCATTTAAATCTTGATCAGCACGTTCAGCACGGATCTCCTGACGCTCAACCGCCGAAGCGACAAATTGCACCTGACCTGAATTAATTAATTCACGCTCCATATTGGCAACAAAGGTATTGGTATTAATATGCTCATGGCTTAAGTTTTTAACTGTCCCCACAATAACAGCAGGATCTTTACCTGTTTGGGCAACAAATCGGACAATCCAGGGGCGGGACAATGAATCATCAATCATTTCCCGGGCAACCAGTTGAGAATCAGTATCATTCCACGCACCACTTAAATCAATTTGCTCTTCAGCGTCTATTCGTTCAACCGACGTTGAACAGGCGGTGAGCAGAAAAGTAACCGCCAAGGCTAAGCATAGGTTTGTTTTTAGTTTCATTGTTGCTCCGTCATTTCTGATTAAATACTGTCCAATAGAAGTGAGTTAAACAGTTAGATTTCAGCGAGAAATCAACTTTCCAAGCGGTTTTCCGCCCAATAGGTGCAGGTGTATATGATAGACTTCCTGACCGCCGTCCTGATTACAATTCATAATTAAACGGTACCCGGACTCTGCGATCCCCTCCTGTTTTGCCAATTTTTTTGCCACCGTATACAGTTTACCAATTAACAGCTCATCTTCTATTTCTATCTCATTCACAGTGGCAATTAATTTATTAGGAATAATTAAAATATGCGTCGGTGCCTGGGGATGGATATCTCTAAAAGCCGTCACGAACTGATCCTGATAAAGCAGATCCGCCGGGATCTCTTTATTAATAATCTTTCTAAAAATGGTTTCTTCTGCCATGATATTTTCCTTAAGTTAAAGACCTGTTTGCCACTCAGTTGGAGTCTAAAAAACGCTTATTATAACGCTGCTATTACAATTCAGAAATTGCGCCCTTACCTACACCTTCATAGGCATACACAGTGACTTTTTTATCACCCACACGGGCTTTTATCTGCTCACAAATAAATTCAGAGAGAGACTCTACCGTGGTATCCTTCGGTAAGGTTTCGCTGCGTTTTGCAGGCATAAGCAGCTCAAAGTAACCTTGCGGCGCAGCGTAAGCTGTGCATATTTCTGCGCCATTATTGCCGGCAGCCATAAAAGACAAGTCTGATTTTTCAATAATATCTTCAGCACTGACTAAATAAATATCCTGCCAGCGGTTAGCCCACTCTTCTACCCACTCTTCACTGTATTTATCATCAATAAAGATATCGATTTTAGAGCGATGCCCATGGGCAATACGCTGACAGTTGCCATTATGTTTTTTTAATCCGTGGGTGTATTGGTAATAAGGAGTAGTAATATTTTCATTGCGTAATTTAATTTCAAGCCCCAGCACATTTTCAGGTAACTGCGCCAAAATAACCCGCTCAAGATAAGCTTCTAATACTTCAATAGAAACTGTTTCGCTTTCCAGTACACAATATGCCTCATTGGGACACTTTAATTGCAGCACTGAGCGATCATTTAACTGGAAATCAACTTGTGTTCTATGATCATCCAGCGTGACAGTGCAATTATTTGCTGAGCGCGGAACCAGTAATTTATGATCTACTTCGGCATCAATAATCGTTTTGATCTGTTTTTTTACCAAGGAGAAATCAAGGATCATTGATTGCTCATTAAGAGATCCTGTTAAGATGACATCCACTAGATAGCTTTCACCTACAAAACCTCGATTAGCATCTAAATATGACGCATCAATAACCGTTAAATCGCGTACAAATAATTTCATTCTATCCTCATCGAATAAACGGCAATCAAAACCAATGTTTGCTTGCCAAATTTATTCCTATTTTCGTTAATATTATTGTAACAATCAACCTTATTACCATTAAATGCTTGGTTAAAATGGCGGGTTTTGATCATGCGGTTGATTATCTTCGGCAAAGTTATCACGTTTTAACTGTTCCCGTAAATTAGGGGGGATACCCTGGATAGTTAATGTATCGCTATCTGCATCATAGGAGATGCGATCCCCAAGGTGTTTTTGATCAAAACTAATGCTCATACCTCCTCCCTGACCCACATATTTAGTCAATTTTCTAACCACACTGCGATCGGCGGGGAAACTGTTTTCTAATTGATAATCTTCACTCACAAAGTCATAAAAACTGCCTTCGAGTTTTGGAGAGTCTTGAAGTTGTTCAGATAATACGGAAAGTTCAATATCATCACCCTGTTTCAGCTGTTCATTACAATATTCAAAGGCAACTTCACGTACTTCTTTTTTCTTCGCGACGGGTAAGGCTTGATTTTCGCAAAATTCATCAACCGCCTTCATTAACCCCTGATTTTGCGCTTTTGCATCAAAACCTTCCTGCGCGCCCATAAAATCCAGGAAAAAATCGGAAACCTTACGCCCGGCACGACCTTTGATAAAGGAGATGTAACGATTTGACTGCGGATCTCGCGCCAATAAAGTTAAATCTATACGTGCGACCAGCTGTATTTTGCTGGTTTCAATATGCTGACTCACCTGCAGCTCCAGGTTATCATTAACACTGATTGAGTGATTATTCTGCAGTAACGCAATAAATAAATAATCACTTGCTGTCCAGCTATATTTACTGATTAACAGGATACCCTCTTCTGCAAAATCGTGCTTTTGTAACTCTTCAACTAAACAGCTGGCGGCTTGTTGTGAAAAGCGGACAAAATCGAGCTGTTGGGACATCTGTTCAGCAAGCGCCTTTCTAAAACGATCTGACTTACCGGCTTGATCAGCAAAAGAAGCAAAGGCTTTATTCGTTTTGCTTTGGTAAGTACGATGCAGTTTGGTTAAAAACTCATCGATTGAAGCTGATACAGGCAACTCTCCTTCACGCATTTTACATTGTAAAACCCCTTCGGAGTTGTAGGTTAAAGAATGTAAAATAATATTATTGGCAGAGATGTTCATAACTTTTTGCACCATATTGATAAAGAGGTAGCAGTAAATTATACAGAGTGAATGAATAAATAGCCTATAATTTCTATTCACTGGATAAAAATAAAAACAAGCAGCCTTAGTGATTGGTATAATTGAGAGAGTAAGTTATCATCACCTTTTTACTTTAAAGTGAACCAGTGAGCATGCCAATTATTTCTAAATATTCAAACAAAAAGATCGAAACAATACTTGATGAAGTGATGGAAGTACTCCATAAAAATGATGTCTCCGTTGATCTAAGTTTAATGGTACTGGGCAATGCCATCACGCACGTTATTAACAGTCAGGTTCCGGTTAAAAAACGCACTGAAATCAGCGACAAATTTGTCAAAGCACTTTCGGCTTCGATTAATTCTAAAGAAAAATAAATACTATGGTAGAAACCGGTAATAAATTCCATGATAAAGTTTCCCGCTTAATAAGCTGGGCGCATTGGTTTACTTTCTTTAATATAATAATTGTTTCCCTGATCGGTTTACGTTATATAGCCTATTCAGGTATGGCGGATTCCGTTGCCGGCGTTCTTTATCAATTTATTAGTTTAATCGGGCATTTCAGTTTTCTCTGTGCCGCTGTCTTTATGCTGATTTTATTCCCTTTGGCATTTCTAATACCTTTCCCGCGTTTATACCGGGTTATTGCTATTTTCATCAGCACCCTTTTGATCACTTTTTTAATTGTCGATACGCAAATATTCAAACTTTATAATTTTCACCTTAACCCTTTAATTTGGCATTTTTTACAAAGTCCCGCTCAAGTCGAGCAAATTTACACTATTAACCTGCATTACATCTCTATTCCTATTATCTTCATTCTTGAACTCTTTGTTTCCTATTTGGTGTGGATAAAATGCCGAAAATTGCAGGCTAAACGTATTGGTAAGCCTATTGCGGTTGTACTGTTCAGCGCCTTTGTTATTACCCATTTAGCTTATATATGGGCCGATGCAAAGCAATATCGTCCCATTACCCAACAAAAAGCAACCTACCCGCTCTCTTATCCAATGACTGCGCGTACTTTTTTGAAAAATCAGGGCTGGTTAAGCGAGGATAAGCTGCATGACCGTATCAGTCGTCAGCGCAATGAACTTAAAAATGAATTACGTTATCCGAGAAAACCCTTAACTTTTCTACCAGCACAAGCTGTAAAACCCGCAAAAAATATTTTATTAGTGACCGTTGAAGCATTACGCGCAGACATGTTAAATGAACAAAACATGCCCCAGCTTTATCAGCTTAGCCAACAGGGTTTAAATTTTAAACACCACTACAGTGGCGCAAGTAATCGTGCTCAGGGTATTTTCAGCTTATTTTATGCTTTGCCAAATAATTACTGGTCAGATATTACGCTTAATTATATCCCCCCGGTTTTACTAAATCGTTTACAACAACAGAACTATCGGTTTGGCTTGTTTTCAAGTATTGGCTTTACGCACCCCGAGTTTTTACAAAGCAGTTTCAGCAGCTTAGAAACAAGGCAGCTGAAAAATGCCAGTGCAACGGATGGCAATCAGAAGATCACAAAAAAATGGCGTGCTTGGTTAAATCAGCAAAATGACACAAACACATGGTTCAGCTTTTTATATTATGAACAACCGGACAAATCATTTTCTCATAACTCCGATCACGTCAGCATCAGGGATCACACCAAAAAGCTTGAGTTATATCAGAAACAAGTATTAGTCATTGATCAACAGATAGCACAGATAATCAAGGCCCTAAAAAGCAAAGAGCAACTGGAAAATACTATCGTTATTATTACCGGGACACATGCAGTGTCTTTCACTAAAAATAATTCGCCGGAAAGCGCGCTAAGCAATGCACATGTCCCGCTGGTGATCTTGTGGCCGGGTGAAAATGCCGGTCAAATTTCTCGCATGACAAGTCATTTAGATATTGTCCCTACTTTGATGGAAAAATCGTTAGGCAGTCAATCTAATGCAAATTTGTATAGCAGCGGACAAAGTTTATTTGATGATAGTGAACGTCAGTTTTTATTATCAGGGGATTTAAACAAATATGTGGTTTACGAAAAACAGAGAATCACCCAATTTTCAAATGATGGTGAAATCAATAGTATAGATTGGAATGGTAATCCACTTGCTGAAGATAACGATAATGCCACCTTATTGATTAAGGTTTTCTCACAATTACGCCGTTTTAATCGTTAATCACTGCATTTTATCTTGCCGATCTGCGTTTATGCTATCGGGATTATATATGATAGCGTTGCTTAAACGAAAAAAGGCTTCTCAATGAGAAGCCTTTTTAAATGTGGCTGAATAAAGAACAGGAGAGATTCAGACACTCATAACATATAAAACCAGTCGTATAAAACAAAAAACCCGCTGTAAAAACAGCGGGTTTTCAATGTGTGGCGGAGGAGGAGAGATTTGAACTCTCGGAGAGCTATTAACCCTCGCTGGTTTTCAAGACCAGTGCATTCAGCCGCTCTGCCACCCCTCCGGAACGAGGCGCATATTAAACAGCTTTAGTTAAAAAGCCAAGTACTTTTTTTAATTATTTTATATTTACGATTTTTATAGCATTGCCTCTTTTATTAAAACGCAATCACCTTTATATTTAACACTGTTAAACAGCTAAGCCCATTTCCTTTCAAAATAGGCTGTTTATACCGACATCTATCTAAGGTTTTATTTTATGTTTCAGAACAATCCGTTGCTAAGTCAATTAAAAAAACAAATTCAAGAAGATATTCCCAAACGTCAGGGAACGGTTAAAGCAACTGATCGTGGTTATGGCTTTTTAGAAACAGATAAAGGTAAACGTTTTTTCATCCCGCCAAGTGAGATGAAAAAGGTATTACACGGTGATCGCATTAATGCATTTATTCGTGGCAATGGTGATAAATCAACTGCGGAGCCCAATCAAC
>DATBNI010000520.1:0-2399 GCA_036554425.1 Psychromonas sp. | reverse complement strand
TGCAACAGGCTCTTTATTAATAGTTAGCAGCTGCGTGTCGATAAGGGTTTCGAGTATATGTCTATCGAGCTGATGGCCTAGTGCTAAACGTTCAACAAAGGGCATAAACTCATTAGCTCGGGTAACTTTGCCGTCAATTTTTAAACGGCTGTAAATTTCTCGCTGCATAACACTGTCGCTGTTCATGCTTTGTACCACTTGCCATTGGAATATAAACTGGTTTTTGTGAATTGCATCCAGAAGACGAATGCGCCATTGTTCCTGGCTAAATTCCTGCTCAGTATGGGGCTGAAACCATTTGCTGGTTTGATTTTCTAAAAGGGCTTTTTGCAAAGCATGATCTGCCTGGGCTAATAATTCGGCAGGCTTTATATTAGCCGTCCTTTCACTCAATCCAATCGCAAAATCGCGGTTGGGAGTACAGCCTGCTTGCAGCATTTCCTGATTAATTAAACGGATTAACAGCTGCAGATAATAAGTTATCTGTTTGTCGTCAGCATCCATGATTAAAAAAGCAAATTCAGTATTTGAAATGCGCGCAATAAAACTTTTCGGCAAGCTTTTTCGCAGGTTATCTGAGAGTATTTTTATGGACCGATCACGTACTTGATAACCAAATTTATGATGGATCTCATCTAACCAGGTAAATTTGGCCAATAGCAGCGCCCCCATCCCCGGCTCATCTAACCAGCTGCTCAATTGTCCCGCTAAGTGCTGCCTGTTGGGCAGCTGCGAAACGGCATCAAATAATTTGTCATTTTTTAATATAGTCACTTGATCATCGAGAGAATTAAACACTAACTTTAATTGTCCGGACATGGAGTTAACGGCCTCGACCACTTTTTTAAGCTCAGTGGTTTTAGGTAAGGGTAAATTGTCACTGAATTTACGCTGAGCAATGTCATGAGCATGCGCTGCAACTTCATCCAAGGGTTTTAGAATGACTTTTAAACGCAGGCGGAATAAAACAATTGCGATAATAAAAATAGCCGCTAAAGCCACCACCATATCGGTCACCATCCGCCATAATTCCAAGTAACCGATCGCCGGATTTGATTCAATTTTAAGCGTTGCCAGTTGCAACCAGCCGGATGTAATAACGGTTTCTCTAATTTGCCCCTCAAATAGCCCCAAGTTAACAAACCACTGCGGCACCCCATCTATAGTGATCGGATTATTCCATACTTGCTGTTTTTTATCCGCCATCCAGGTCAGACTGATATTTTGATAAAAACCGCCTTCAAAAATAACATTGATTAAGGTTTCGACCGTCGCAATATCACCCGTTTCCAGATGAGGTTTTAACATCAGGCCCAGTGAAGTACTGGTATTATTAAGATCCAACTCCATCTGTTTACCCATAAAATCGCTTGTTTCGGTAAACTGAAAATAAAATAAACTGGACATCACCAACAAAAACAGTCCGAGTAATAATGAGTTTATCTGGTTAAACAGGGTCATTGAATATTTACTCCATTCTCAATTTAGGTTGTTTCATCTTTGAAAACTCCATACGTTGATTTAAATTTGTCCAGCGTTTAAGGCGGTCTGATTTACCGGCCAATACACCTTGTCCTTTTTCTTTGTTAAGCCAAAGTTGTTTACCGTTAAAGCTGTAAACAGGATAAAGATCGCGCCGTTGATCGGCAGGTTTGATTTTACCATCCAAGTTATCGAGCACCAGAGGCACTGAACCGGGTGTCTCATAATAGGAAAGTACCATATGATATTGATTCAGCTGCAGTGCTTTGACCATGGTAATACGCATCTTCTGATCATCAATACCCAGTGCTAACAGGGTAAAGTATTTTGCGATGGCGAACTCTTCACAGTCTCCCCCGTTGGCGCCAATAAACTCAACCGGCGTTGCCCAATAGTTACTTTCACCCCAAAGTATCTGGTCATCAATGAAATAGAGCATATTAAAAAAAGTATTCACCTTGGTTAATTTTTCTGTGTCGCTTAACTGTTGTGCTGAATGCAGAATAGTAAACCAGGCTCTGCCCCTGTCGGCAGCCCGCTCGCCATAATGACGTTCAAGCGCGGTCATTATTTTCTGCTCATTTAATAGCAATGGGCTCCGGGCCGAAAACAGGGGAAAACTTATCAGCAGCAGTAAACAACTCAATAAGCCCCAGCCGGTTTTGCACCCTTTATTTATCATCAGCGCTGAATATCACTCAACAGGCTGATCAACGCTATAGATTGTCCATTTCATATCTTTGCGTTGCACCTCAGTTCTTGTCTCAGCAACAATACGGCGATTACGCGCATTGATAGTCTCATCATCACCTTCTAGTAATACCCGCTCAAAGCCATAACCGACTGCGCTAATGCGCGTCGCATCTATTGCAAACCTTGTGGTTAGGATATCTTTAATAGCCTGAGCACGTTGCAGT
>DATBNI010000458.1:0-23390 GCA_036554425.1 Psychromonas sp. | reverse complement strand
TGCTATCTTGATGAGATTGTTGAAGCAAGAAAAGACACAACGGTTGTATTACATCCGCTGGCCGATGATCGTCGGATTTTACCTCTGGAGCGAACTGGCGAATTATTGGAAGCTGCGCCGGGATTTATGTTGGTGGTCTCTTACAACCCGGGTTACCAAAATCTCCTGAAAGGGATGAAAGCGAGTACCAGGCAACGGTTTGTGGCATTACGATTTACCTATCCCGAGCCGGAAATTGAGCAGCAAATTATTATGAAAGAAAGCTGCATTGAAGCGCCATTAGCAAAAAAATTAGTTGACTTAGCCACCGCGCTTAGACGCTTGGAGAATGATTTAGACGAGGTTGCTTCTACCCGCTTACTTATTTACGCCGGCAAAATGATTTCCAGTGGCATGCCTGCATTGGACGTGTGCCGATGCTGTTTAGCCGAACCTTTGTCCGATGATTTGGTCACGGTAGAGGCGTTAATGGATGTCGCACGGATTTTCTTTGACGCAGCTTGAGATTATTGAAAAGGGTTGCCGTGACTCATCTATTTTTAACTTAAATACACATTATGACAATGGCTATGAATAATGCAGTAAATTGTGTCAGTGACACCCGAATAGAAAATACAGCTGTCTCTAAAACCTATTTACCCGGCGATTTGGCCATGTGGTTTTTTATTCTGGCCGAATTAACCGTGTTTGCTATTTTCTTTATTGGTTTTGCCGTCACCAGACAGATTTATCCGCAGATGTTTATTGATGGACAGGCTTATCTGCATCCTGTTGCCGGCGCTATAAATACCATAGCGTTAATTACCAGCAGCCTGTTTGTCGCATTGAGTGTGCAGGCCATTAAACAAGGTGCCGAAGGTACTGCTAAGCGCCACCTTTTAGGAGCGCTGGTGATGGCGGCTATCTATATCGGGGTGAAGTCCTGGGAGTACGCACAATTAATGAATGGCGGTATCGGTTTATCGACCAATAGTTATTTTACTTTATATTTTATGATCACGGTTTTTCATTATATGCATGTCTTATTAGGCATGGTGATTTTAGCTGCTATTGCCTTAAAAACCCGGCGGGGTGGATATCAGGGTAAAAGTCTTTCCGGTTTTGAAGCCGGTGCCTGTTATTGGCATATGGTGGACTTGGTCTGGGTTATCCTATTTCCGCTTATCTACGTGATTAAATAGGGCCGGTTATGCAGACAGAATCAAAGAAAAGAATTTTTATCAGTTATTTGGCATTAATTGCGTTTACGCTAATTTCTGCAATGATTGGTGAATTTGCAAACCCTGAGACTGTTTTCTCAGAGACAAATATTGTTATCACTATTAGTTTAATCGTTATTATCAAAGGGCAACAAATTGTCGATGTATTTATGGATCTTAAACACGCACCCAAATTGTGGCGATATTTACTGTTATCGTATGTTGTTTTAGTGCCGTCAATCATTGCCGGGATTTACCTGATTTTTTAATTAATCGACATGGAATGCGATTAAAAAAGAGCACCAGCAGGCTAATTTATCATCATTATAACGGTGAATGCGCTTGTTTTTGGGTTTCTGACTTTTCTAAGCTTTCCATGTGTTTATTGTTCTGCAAATGATAATTATTATCCTATGCTTCATTTTTATTTAATACTTTATGGATAGCTTATGTCTGAAACGTTTACAAAAAGTATGGCAAGAAACATTTACTACGGGGGCAGCATGTTTTTCTTGCTGTTGTTTCTTGCATTGACCCTGCACACCACCAAAGAGATGCCCAAAAGTGATCATCGGGAAAATTTGACCGAGGCCGTTGAGCGGGGCAAAGGCATTTGGGAAGTGAATAACTGTATTGGCTGCCATACCTTAGTTGGCGAGGGCGCTTATTTCGCTCCGGAGCTTGGTAATGTCTTTTACCGACGTGGTGCCGGTGATCTGGATACATTCAAAGGCTTTATGAATGGCTGGATGAGTGTTCAACCACTTGGGATCCCTGGCCGACGCCAAATGCCTCAATTTAACTTAACCGAGCAGCAAGTTAACGATTTGGCAGAATTTCTAAAATTTACTGCCGAGATGGACGTTAATGGCTGGCCACCAAACATTGAAGGGTAAGGATATTATGGATACGTTAAAATTTCAGTCACAAGTTGTGGCAAAACCTTACTTTATTTTTGCCCTGGTGCTGTTTGTCGGGCAAATATTATTTGGTTTGGTGATGGGCTTACAATACGTTATGGGCGATTTTCTCGGTGGTGTGCTGCCCTTTAATGTTGCCCGTATGGTTCATACTAATTTACTGATTGTATGGTTACTTTTCGGGTTCATGGGGGCGGCTTACTTTCTTGTGCCGGAAGAGGCTGAAACCGAACTGTACAGTCCTAAATTAGCCATATTGCTGTTTTGGGTCTTTGCAGCGGCGGGAACTCTGACTATTTTAGGCTACTTGCTGGTTCCATATTCAACGCTGGCGCAAATTACCGGCAATGAATATTTCCCGACCATGGGACGAGAATTTTTAGAACAACCTACCATTACCAAAATTGGCATTGTCATCGTCTGTTTGGGTTTTCTATTCAATATTGGAATGACCATTCTTCGCGGCCGTAAGACCGTGATTAATATGGTGTTAATTACGGGGTTAATTGGTTTAGCGGTTTTCTTCCTGTTTTCATTTTACAATCCGGCAAATATTGCTCTGGATAAACTGTTTTGGTGGTTTGTCGTGCATCTCTGGGTTGAAGGTGTATGGGAATTAATTATGGGAGCAATTCTTGCGTTCATCTTAATTAAAATTACCGGAGTAGATAGAGAAATCATTGAAAAATGGTTGTATGTGATCATTGCCATGGCGTTAATTTCTGGTCTGTTGGGTACCGGGCATCACTTCTTCTGGTTAGCCACGCCTGGATATTGGCAGTGGATTGGCTCAGTATTTTCTGCCTTAGAGCCCTTGCCGTTTTTTGCTATGGTGCTCTATGCCTTTAACATGGTCAATAATCGTCGCCGTGACCACCCCAATAAAGCCGCCACATTATGGGCGCTGGGCACTGCGGTAATGGCCTTTTTAGGTGCTGGTGTTTGGGGATTTTTACATACTTTGGCACCTGTTAACTTTTACACCCATGGTACGCAAATCACTGCGGCACACGGGCATATGGCCTTTTATGGTGCCTATGTAATGATTGTACTCACCATTATCTCTTATGCGATGCCAAAACTTCGCGGAATCGGCGAAGCATCCAGCAAGAAAGCCCAGGTTGTTGAAATGTGGGGTTTCTGGTTGATGACAGTTGCAATGGTGTTTATCACCTTGTTCCTTACCGGAGCCGGTATTCTGCAAGTGTGGTTACAGCGTATTCCTGAATCGGGCGAAGCGCTCAGCTTTATGGAGACGCAGGATAAGTTAGCCATATTCTATTGGGCAAGAGAATTAGCCGGGGTGATATTTATGATCGGTTTAATCACTTATTTAGCCAACTTCCTTGTTGATAAAAAAGAGACGGTTAAATCTTAATCAGACCAACAGCAGGATAACCTGTCGCAATCGTCAGGCTTTTTCGCTGGCGATTGTTGCATTTTTATCACCGACATGAAGGCCTAGGATAAGTTAGCCAACTTCTTTGTTGATAAAAAAGAGACGGTTAAATCTTTATCAGACCAACAGCAGGATAACCTGTCGCAATCGTCAGGCTTTTTCAGCTGGCGATTGTTGCATTTTTATCACCGACCAAGCGCAGTAAGGATCTAAAAAATATGGAAGAGTGGGTTGGTAGTATTTGGCATCGCTTTATCAGCCAAAAAAGCCAAGTTGATTTTGAGCATGAAGGTGTAGAATTCAAGCAGATTTATAAATCGGCAGGAATTATTTTTCGGGCCTTAGGGGGCGATCCCGCGAAACAGGTTGAAGCAGTCACGCCGCGAGAATATGTCGTTCGCCGAAATTTACTGCAGAAAATATCGGGTTCACATCAACAACAAAGCTTGGCTTGGCAAGATCAGCAGAGTTTACGTTTACCAGAATCAATCGCCTTATTTCCCAGTAAATCGCTTAATAAAAGCCTGTATTTCTGGCTGGCGGCATTAGCGGCGCACAGTCCCGATAAATTTACCCATTGGGCTATTGATAATCAGCGTATCGTCAAAGATGTGCTTAACAAATATCCAAGTTTACAGGTGACTTATCAGCAACTGGTTGCTGCTTCGCTCGCCCTGCGACCAGCAATTTCCACATTGGAAAAATCACAACAAGCGCTCGAACTGAGTATTATCCGGGCATTAAAAGAACCCGGCTCAGTGAGTCATTTCCCGGCAGCCAACCATGCCCCTCATGCGGTCTTTTTGTGGCTTTATCCCAATGCCAAAGTAGAGTTACAAGCGGTTAATAACGACCTGATTAATCTTGATGCAGAGCAGCAGGATGCCGAACCCGATATGCAAAAAAGCAGCCAAGGCCGGAAAAAAACAGAACGGATTGACACTGACAACAGCAAAGACAGCCTGATGGTCTTTCGTCTGGAAAATTTGTTTTCCTGGAGTGAATTTTCAAAAGTAAACCGCGCCATGGATGACACCGAAAATAGTGATGCAAAACGTGTCGCCGAAGATCTTGATATGCTCTCTCTTGCCAAAAAAACCGGGCAAAAGTCAGCAAAAATAAAAATTGATCTGGATTTACCCTCGGCGGCAGAAGACGATATTCCACTTGGCAAAGGGATCTCATTACCTGAATGGAACTACAAATCTAACCTGCTGGTTCCAGACCGTTGTCTGGTACAACCCATGCTGCCGAAAAATTCGCAGGCCCAGGGCATTCCCGAAGATTTAAGAGCATTGGCCAATAAAATCAAAAATCAGTTCGAGCATTTAAAGTCATTAAAACACTGGCAGAAGGGACAGGATGAAGGGGAAGAACTTGATTTAAACGCTTGGTTAGATTTTCATATCAACAGTCAGGTCGGTGCCACTAAAGATTCAGGGCTGTATAGTCGACATCAATCTAAAACACGCGATATCGGCTGCTTATTACTGTCTGATCTTTCAATGTCTACCGGTGCTTATATTGACAACGACAGTAAAGTAATTGATGTTATTAAAACTAGTTTATTGTTATTCGGTGAAGCGTTAAGCGCCGTGGGCGATAATTTTGCAATGTACGGGTTTTCATCGGTAAAACGACACCATGTCCGATTTTCTCTATTAAAAAACTTTACGGAAAAATATAGTGATGAAGTTCGCGGCCGGATATTATCTTTACGACCCGGGTTTTATACGCGGATGGGCGCGGCCATAAGACAGGCGACACAGGTGCTTGAAACGCAGCGTAATAAACAAAAGCTTCTGTTGATTTTAACCGATGGTAAACCGAATGATTTAGACCATTATGAAGGGCGTTTTGGTGTAGAAGATACGCGTCAGGCAATATTGGAGGCGAAGAAAAAAGGTATTATCCCATTCTGCATTACAATTGATCATAAAGCCGAACAATATATGCCCTATATTTTCGGGACGAATGGTTATTCGGTGATTCTCAATCCGGGGCAATTACCCACTAAGCTACCGTTGTTATATCATCAACTTACCGCCTAGTTATCATTTATTTTGATATTTTGGATGTTATTATGAAAGAAGTTGTTCATTGTCTTTATTGCCACAGTAAATACTCAATTGACCTCAGTCGGGAAGAGAAGAACGGGCAACCTGAACTGTGTAAAGAGTGCGGTATGGCTTTACCCGTAAGGCACCC
This sequence comes from Psychromonas sp., assembly GCA_036554425.1. GTDB lineage: Bacteria > Pseudomonadota > Gammaproteobacteria > Enterobacterales > Psychromonadaceae > Psychromonas. The sequence continues at coordinate 17,664 of DATBNI010000458.1, read as the reverse complement.
CGAAAGCCGCTTTTTAAAAATGAAAATGTTTCGTTGGCTGTTTGTGCTGATTGTTATTTTTTGTGCGGTGATGGTTGTTTATTTACCACGGTAATTATCATTAATAGGTCACAGGGAAAAGGTCAGATATCATGTCAATTTATAAAGAGCGGGATACCCGGGAAATAAAAAAAGCCTCGAACATTGCCCTTTTATCATTATTAAATCTTACCTTCCTACCGGGCATTGCCTTTATTATCCTGCTGCAGAGGTTAAAACATACACCCAAAACCAGCTTCAGTTATTATCATTTGCTGCTGGCGATAAAGCTTAATTTATTTGCCGTCACGGCGCTTATTTTGGTCAGCATATTGATGATTTTTTTGGGGGGATTTTATTCTGCCTGGACATGGGTTTTTGTGATCACCTATTTTGTTTTAGTGCATAGCATTTTTATTATCTTTGCCGTTTGGGCGCTCATTCGCTCGTGGTCGGGCAATAAAATAAGATTATAAGGGAGAAAACTATAATCAATGTAGTGGCCTTCCCGACATTTGAGATACTCCAATGTCGGCAGTTATTAACTTGATTGTCTTTAGTTCAACTTTTTTAGACTTAAATCGGGGTAAAGTTTCCAACTAGATTGTCATGAAGCCCTATGTTCAAATTATTGATTAATATAGAAGTGAATTTCCAACTTCAATGACAGTGATCATCTGGGATATTGTTTATTTAGCTGTTTCTTCGCATGTATCAAGTGAAGATGAATGGGGTTTTTGGCAAAAGCGTGTTATAGATATCATGCTTAAATCAGGTGTTTTGTTTTACTTCCACTGATTACTCGAATAATTTTATAAGATTGACTCATGATTTGTAAAGATAGATTAGTGTGCGACAACACCACCAAATGCCTGAATCATCAAAATAACAAAGCCGTATATGCTAATACCTGTTACGGTGATGATTGAAAAGAGTAAAAAAATGATAAATCCGAGTGCTTTTAGCTCTTTCGATTTCACATCTTTTTGGGGGGCACCTAAATTTTTTGTTGTCATGATTTACTCACCTAAATAGTTGCTTGCTCAGATGACTCCTATCTTAGGTAAGAGTTGTTAATGGCGGTCAGACAATGTGTGAACGAACTTAGACAACATATGAAAGATTATGAATGCAGGGAACCCCGCATAGTCATTAATTTATATGTTTATGCGTTTAACTCAGATAATATTGTTTCGGCCTTTTTAAGGTTGAAAGCAATTTTTAAAGAGGCGGTTTTCAGGTTGGTAGCGGAATATAGCTATAAAATAATGTTACAGCCCATGTAAAATGCTTAATTCAAAATAAAGACGTTATATTCGTGGCGTTTGTGTCATACAAGTCACCACCCTATACGTCAGCGTTTGAGGCGTTATGCTCTTATTTTATAACTGAATATTCAAAAATATATATTTTTAACTTTAGCATTTATGCTATTTTAACCAGCTTTTCCCGGAAGTTGGCAATAATAAATAGTGTGCCATCAAAAAGAAAAAGCAAAAGGGTAATGGACTTCCAATGACCGAAAAAACGGCATCTTAAATAGGAAAAACAATGAACATAATTAAAGCGTTCCCTCTGGTATTATTAATTACACTTACTGGCTGTCAGCTTAGAGGCCCTTCAGTAGATGTATCTGGTCCTAGAGTCATTCTCGATGACTCACATAACAAAGGCTCACATTGTCCTCCTGGCCAAGCTAAAAAAGGCAATTGCTAAAAACAACAAGCGGCAAAAACTTACTGCCGCTGGACAAGGCATTAATACAGTCACTTCGAAAATCTAGTTGTAAAAATGAGATTGAAGTTGGACACTCGAATCATAAAAAAGCGAACTTTTTAAGTTCGCTTTTTTTATATCAGATAGGCAATCAAAGGGCATAAGTGGTTGCTGATCCTGAAAGAGTAGCATCAGTTAATAATAACAGGTTTAGATATATCAATTTTCATGCTGTTCGCATCAAAAAATGAATGACTCTAAATCATCCATTATCATTAAAATTGCTGGGTTTGTTGCAAATTTACAGCTCGAAAATATGCATTTTAAAGGCATGCTTTTGCTATGTTCAGACAGATCTTGTCGAGAGATAGAATTATTTCTTCGGTTTAAACCATTTACTTAATATAACACCCGTTACATGCATGAACATACTCCCATACTCGGGTGACAGACTTACTTTTCCTTTGAATAAGGCTTTTTTTTTCTTGTGCTCAGAAGGGGTTGTGCCAGTGATGCCGGCAGTCAGGGTAAAGCGCATGGCTTCCTCCATTTTCATATCCAGCGGGCGAACCATATTGCGGGGAATCAGTACAGTGTAACCGCCTATCATATAACTCAGAGGAAGATAGACTAAGATGCAGTCATCTTCGCGAAAAGCCTCAGGCATCTTCGCAGGTAACGCCTGAGTGACAAAACCTATGACCTGCATATTAGTCTCGCCTATGGTGACAGCAACCACCTGCTGGAACTTCTTTTTAGTGGTTGGCGAAAAATAGTTAAAAAAATCACGGATAGCCCGATACACAGATTTGATCAGGGGCATATGGAATAAAAGCTGCTCGCCCTTGGCAAACAGGCGCTGCACCAGATAGGCATTCATCAACAGTCCGGTAATAAAGACAACCAGCAGGCTGATAGCCAGGCCCATTCCCGGCCAATACCAGTCATCAGGGAGCAGAGCCTGCATCAGCCCGCCCAACAGCGATTCTGCCGTGACGGCAAACCAGTAGAGCAGATAAAGCGTTAACAGCACTGGCAGTATTGCCACCAGTCCGGTAATAATATTTCTGCTGATAAAAGCAAACATTATAAAGTTCTCCGAGCGAAAAGGGGAAAGCTCTTCCTTTGCCGTATTCTCAGGCTTGAGGCCGTTTACACGCAGCAGGCTGTTTCGTACCGGCAAAATGCAACTCAAGTAGAGATTGGGGCCCGCCGAAAAACCTGCTGTTGTGCAGAGCAGACCCAAAACTAAGCGCTTGCTGTATAGACCTACTTTGATCCCTATAGGCAGTCTTAATTATTAATTATCCAGCTGCCATCCGGCTGACGGCAGGCGGTGCCGTATGCATCCTGCTTTCTGCCGCCTACAATCACTGTCTGGCGATACTCGCGGCAATATTGACCCGTTGTTTGCTGATAGGTCTGGAGCGGCGTCATTGAACCGCTGTTGCCGGAATCAGGATTACTCCAACGGGTTGTTTCATGACTGCGGGTATGTTCCAGTGAGTACTGGGCATTCTGGCCCATGGCAATGCGATCGGCCCGATCCAGCGAGCGGCCGATTTCCTGACCAAACAGGGCTCCCGCCAGAGTACCAATAGCAATAGCCACAACATTTCCCTTGCCTTTACCGACATTGGAACCGAGTACGGCACCGGCGGTTCCACCAAGCAGGGTTCCTGTGCCCTCCTTGGCGCCCATAGGCTGTGTGCAGCCAACCAGTATAAATACAATCATCATTAACAATACCTGAACTTGTCTCATCATGTTTCTCCTCTGCTCTTTTATCTCAAGTTGTTCGCGGTGCTTATGGTATGGGTGAAAAAGTAAGGATATAAATAAAAGTATAGGACGAATAAAGGCGCTTTACCTATAGATTTGAGCCTTTCCCTTTATCTAATTTCAGGTGATGGTACTCCTTAAAATGAAGTGTTTATCTACTTCGTTAAAACTGGCAACGGCAATCGAAGGCCAAATCCCCGTTCGGAACATGCCTCGGTGTACATTTCGAATCCGGCAAGTTATTTTTTGAACATTCAAACAGGCTGATTTTTGGGCGGGGAAGGGAGAAAGTTGTAATTTCATCCACCACTTTTGTTAAGCAAAAGTGGTGTTGATTGTATGATCCTAGCTATTCACTATTCAGCTTTTAAATTGTCTTTAAAAGCCTTAAGCGTCTTAAACAGAAGTTCAATTTTAACGACTATCGCAGGAATCAGAGTTTTGTAATGCTCGTTATCATCCGTTTGAATGGCCTGCAGATCCGCCGCTAACTCTTCCACGTATGGCAAGAAAGTCGTGGCATGATTTTTAAACGCGCTGTCATTAGTAAATATTTGTGCAAATCCCGCTTTTTTTTGCAGGCGTAGCTGCTCTAGCTGTTTATCTGCGTCAACGGCACGATGGTAAATAATTTTTATATTTTCTTGTAACTGTTTAATCAGATTTTCTTTATTCATTGTTTGGCCCTTTTTTAAAGCTATTATAGTGAACAGATCACTTAAATATTTACGCATCTTTGTTTGCAGCTATTCTATCATTCTTACCGGCGCTAGTTGTTAACCTTGAATCAATATCTTCACCTGCTTTGGTTTTATATTGTTATCAGTGTTTTACTCTTTTCACCCGCAATTTCCCGACTTAATCTAGGCACTAAATAACCCGGTAATGCCACGCTCATCTTCTGGACTAATTGGATCGCCCGCTGTTCGGGTAAATCAAAATGTTGCGCGCCCTGTACTTTATCTAATAAAAACAAATAATAAGGCAGTATATGCGCCTCAAAAAGTGCTTCGCTAAGGGCAACCAGTGCCTGGCTGTTATCGTTTACGCCTTTGAGTAAGACACTTTGATTTAATAATTGTACTCCAGCCTGGTTAAGTTTATTCATTGCATTTTTAAATATTGTATCAATTTCATTAGCATGGTTTATATGTAATACGAAGACCACCTTTAAACGACTTTTATTAAACATACTACAGAGTTGGTCAGTGATTCGGGATGGGATCACAACCGGCAGACGACTGTGCAGTCTTAATCTCGTCAGTTGTGGTAATAACTCCAATTCATTGATTAGGTATTGTAAAAAATCATCTTTACTCATTAAAGGATCACCACCGCTTAATATGACTTCATTCACTTCTGGATGGGATTTGATGTAGGTGATAATTTCCTGTAACTGTTTTTTGTTAATATTATTATCCTGATAAGGGAAATGTCGCCTGAAACAGTAACGGCAATTTACCGCGCAACCCGACTTTAATATCAGTAATACGCGGCTTTGGTATTTATGTAATAAACCGGGGAGAGCACTGTCATGCTCTTCTAAAGGATCCGTACTGTAACCATCAGAGACGAGTTCTTCGTCTGTTATAGGCAAAACTTGTTGCAATAAGGGATCATTAATATCACCTTTTTTCATTTTATTAACAAAGGGCAAAGGCACCAGCATAGGGAAGCTTTTACGGGCTTTTAAGCTTAGCAGTACATTTTTTGGGGATAAATCCAATAATTGTAATAGTTGCTGCGGATTTTTGACCGCATTAGCGAGTTCTTTTTGCCAACTCGGCAACACATGGGTATTATCCGTGGTAATTATTTGCAGCATATTTTATAAATCAATTTATAGTGAGGTAATGATGGGAACATATAGTACCAGTGAATTCAAAGGCGGGCTAAAATTTATGCTTGATAACGAGCCTTGTGCAATTATCGATAATGAATTTGTTAAACCAGGAAAAGGGCAGGCGTTTAATCGTGTCAAACTGCGTAAACTTTTATCGGGTAAAGTGATTGAAAAAACCTTCAAATCGGGTGAGTCAGTTGAGTCTGCCGACGTAATGGATATTGATCTTGCCTATCTTTACAATGATGGTGAATTTTACCATTTTATGAATAATGAGACTTTCGAGCAAATTGCGGCAGATGAAAAAGCAGTCGGCGATATGGCTAAATGGTTGGTTGAGCAGGATATCTGTACCATCACTACCTGGAACGATAGCCCGATTGTGGTAACCCCTCCCAATTTTGTTGAACTGGAAGTGACAGATACGGATCCGGGACTCAAAGGTGATACCGCCGGTACGGGTGGTAAACCTGCTACCTTGGCAACGGGCGCACTTATTCGCGTGCCTTTATTTATTCAGATTGGTGATACGGTAAAAGTCGATACACGCAGCGGTGAATATGTCAGCCGGGTGAAAAAATAAATTTTTCTGATATCTTCAAGTTATCTGAGTACAGATACAAAAAAACCAGCTATTAGCTGGTTTTTTTATATCAGTGAGCAGCCAACCGCTAGAACATCTGCAGCAGCAGGGTAAAGACAAACACACTGACGGCAAAAGCAAAGCCGTAACAGAAAACCTGTTGTAAATCTCGCCCTCTCTTTATGCCTATATCATGTAACGCATGGTAAATTCGATGCAGGGTATGCCATAAAGGTAAAGCAACCAGCACTAATACTATGGCTGCACCGTACCAGCTGGTGGAAAATTGATAAACTTTTTCATAACTAAGATTACCACTATCCATTAAACCAAGCGGAATTAAGATGCCGGTAATCAAAATCATCACGGGCGTCAGGAATGCGGTAAGCATACCGCCTGCACCAAACAGCCCCCAGAAAATGGGTTCATGAGAACGTATATAGGTTTTATCTGTAGTATTAGACATTTCCATCCTCCTTATAGGGTGATAATAATCAGGCAAAAAATAGTCACTGCAACAAATACGCAGTAATGACCCGCAATAATAACCTTGTCTTGTAATCTTTTCCCTTTGATCCACAGGGCCATCGCTTTAGGTGCAAGCGAGAACCAGGTAATAGTATGATAGAGCGCTAACGCTAAGGCGATAAGGTGCAGGATAATTGAAAATGGGTTTTGCAATGCGGCCATCCAGGCATCAAAAGCGGCTTCACCCTGACTTAAACGAAAGACTCCCCAGGCTAATGTCAGGCTGTATAGAGTGATCAAAATACTGCTGCCTTCGCGAATCATATACTTTGTATAAAATGCATTTTTTAACCACCAATCCATTGGCAGCGGCTGTTCATAAGGTTTACGTTTAGTCATTTTTTTAGCCTCCATAATTTAAACCCTTTATAAATCTAATAGAAAATTCAAGCAGGTAAGGTTTCCCTTTACCCATAGTTATCCCTTAATCGGGCTTAAACATGCCAATTAAATAATCTTTACTGCTTTCCACTTTAAGCAGTTGAATGGCGGCAGCAGGATCCACATCTTTAGGGCAAACTACCGAGCAATATCCGACAAAAGTGCAACCCCAAACTCCCTCTTCCTGGTTGACTATTTTCATCCGCTCTGCTTCTCCATTATCACGGCTATCGCGGTTGTACCTCGCCAGCAATGCAAGGGCAGCAGGGCCGGTAAACTTCTTGTCCAGGGCATATTGCGGGCAGGCTGCATAACAAAGGCCGCAATTTATGCACATTGAAAACTGTTTAAATTTCTCCATCTGCAGCGGTGTTTGCTGATAAGCACCTTCCGATAAATCTTTTTCTTTTTCAGGTATCAGATAGGGTTTAACGGACTCTAACTTGTCGATGAAGTCATCCATTACCACTACCAAATCGCGTTCAATAGGGAAGTTAGCCAAGGGCGCTAGAGTCACTTTTTTAGGATAATAATCACGCAGGAATGCTTTACAGCCTAATTTAGGAACGCCGTTCACCATCATTCCGCAACTGCCGCAAATCGCCATGCGGCAAGACCAACGGAAACTGACTGTGCTGTCGAGATGATCTTTAATATATTGCAGGGATTCTAAAATAGATAAGTCTGCGGTGTACGGGACCTGATAAGATTGAGTAAAGGGTTTTTCATCCATTTCTGGGCGGTATCTCAGTATATCTATTGTAATAGTTGACGCGTTCATTAAACTTCCTCCTGTGCAGACTCTGCTTTTGCTTGTTCAGCGGCAGCGCTTGCTTGGTCCGATGCTTCACCATAAACGCGTTCTGCGGGTTGGCTTTTGGTTATAGTGACGGCGGAATATTCTATTTTTGGTGCTTGATCCGCTTGATAAAATGCCAGCGAATGTTTCAAGAAGTTTTGGTCATCACGTTTATCAAAACCGTCAAGACGTTGATGCGAGCCGCGCGACTCCTCGCGGTTTATTGCGCTGTGTGCCATTGCTTCTGCGCTATCGAGTAAATATCCCAATTCAATGGCATATAAAAACTCAGTATTAAACACGCTGGATTTATCAACAATCTTAATGTTTTTATAACGCTGTTTAAGTTCGGCAAGTTTATCAATGGTTTTTTGCATCGATTCTTTGGTGCGATAAATGCCAACCCCTTCCTCCATGCAGTCGCCCATTTCTAAACGAATGTCGGCCATCTTTTCAGTGCCTTCACTGTGTAATAATGCTTCAGTGCGGGCTAAAATAGCCTCCGCCTGTTTTTTTAAGGGAGCTGTTTCCCGGTGGTCTGTCTTAAGCGCGTAATTTGCGGCTTCCTGGCCCCCTAACTGACCAAAAACGGCAAGCTCGGTTAAGGAATTTGAGCCCAAACGGTTGGCACCATGCAAACCAATAGAAGCACATTCGCCTATTGCATATAAGCCCGCCAGACTGGTGGCTGTTTTCGCATCCGTTTCGATACCCCCCATAGTATAGTGCACGGTAGGGCGCACAGGAATGGGTTCATAAACAGGATCCACACCGACATAGGCTTTTGCCAGTTCGCGGATAAAGGGCAGGCGCTCATTAATTTTTTCTTCGCCCAAGTGACGCAGATCCAGGTGAATATAGTCTCCGCGTTCACCTTTAAAGACGTTACCTTTTTGCTGCTCCTGCCAGAAACATTGGCTGATTTTGTCACGCGGTCCAAGCTCCATGTGTTTATTTTTAGTCTGTCCAACGGGGACTTCAGGCCCCAAACCGTAATCCTGCAGATAACGGTAACCATTTTTATTGATTAAGATACCGCCTTCACCGCGGCAACCTTCGGTCATTAAAATCCCACTGCCCGGTAAACCGGTAGGATGATACTGTACAAATTCCATGTCACGCAGGGCAACACCATGGCGATAAGCGAGGGACATGCCGTCACCGGTGACAATGCCGCCATTGGTATTGTAGCTGTATACACGACCCGCGCCGCCGGTTGCCATGATCACCGATTTTGCCTGAATCAGTTTTACTTCACCTTCGGCAATATCCAGGATCACAACACCCTGTATTTTGTTGTCTTCAACAACCAGATCCAGGCAGAAATGCTCATCAAAGCGGGTGATTTTGGGGTGCTGGATTGAGGTTTGAAAAAGCGTGTGGAGAATATGGAAGCCACTTTTATCGGCAGCGAACCAGGTACGCTCTATTTTCATCCCCCCGAATGCGCGGACATTAATAGAGCCATCCTCTTTACGACTCCATGGGCATCCCCAATGTTCAAGTTGGGTGAGTTGTTTGGCTGCATTCTTCACAAAATATTCAACTACATCCTGTTCGCATAACCAATCACCGCCGGAGACGGTATCATTGAAGTGATTATCCAATGAATCATGACCTTGAACAACGCCTGCCGCGCCACCTTCAGCAGCAACCGTATGGCTGCGCATAGGATAAACCTTGGATATTAATGCGATATCGAGCTCGGGATGATTTTCCGCAATCTCAATCGCGGCTCGAAGACCTGAACCGCCGGCACCAATAATGGCAACATCTGTTTTAATTATCTGCACATTTCTACTCCCTTAGTTGTTTATATTCTTCATCTTATTCATATTATTAATATTATTCTTTGATTCTATCAGTGAGTTGATAAAAAACCGTGAAATAAACAAGGTTATTTAAAAATAAGCGATAAACAGGCTCCTAAGCTTGTGCCAATATAATGTGGAAATATGACAAAGCGGTTTTTATTTCCGAATTTTTGATTTTTCGGTAAACTAGGGCATGTTGATCTCCCGATACCATGGCCTGTGACGTTGGCAAAAGGTCAATCTCCCGGAGATAAAGGAATTAAAATGAGCTGGAAACCAAGTGCCAATATAAAAGAATTAAAACAACGCGCAAAAATATTACAGGCTATTCGGCATTTTTTTATAACCCGCGGATTATTAGAAGTAGAGACGCCTGTATTAAGTCAGGCGGGCGTGACGGACATCCACCTGTTTTGTTTTAAAACCCATTTTATCGGGCCGCAAATAGCCTCATCAAGGCCAGACAGCCAAGGCACCCCCTTATATCTGCAAACGTCGCCTGAGTTTCATATGAAGCGCCTGTTGTCTGCCGGCAGCGGCAGTATTTTTCAAATAAGCAAAGTTTTTCGCAATGAAGAGTCGGGACGATTCCATAATCCTGAATTTACCTTACTGGAATGGTACCGTTTAGGATTTGACCATTTTCGTTTAATGGATGAAATGGATCAGTTATTACAAATTATCCTTGAATCGAAGCCCGCGCGCCTTTGTACCTACCAGGATGCTTTTTTAGAAGTATTAGCGGTTGATCCTCTCACTGCGAGTCTTGAACAATTGAAGAGTTCGGGAGAAAAGCTTAATCTGGGAGAGGTGCTCAGTGAAGAACAGGATCGGGATACCGTATTGCAGCTGTTATTTTGTATCGCTATTGAACCTGTTATTGCGCAGCACAGGCCCTGTTTTATATATAACTTTCCGGCTTCACAAGCCGCATTGGCAAGAATAAGTCCCGCTGATAAGCGTGTTGCAGAACGTTTTGAGGTTTATTTTAAAGGCATCGAGTTGGCTAATGGTTTTCATGAATTAAATGACGGGCAGGAGCAGTTAAAACGTTTCCAGGCAGATAATCATTTACGGTCACAGAAGGGGCTTGGGCAAATGCCCATTGATGATCACTTTATTGCATCGCTGGCCTCTTTACCCGATTGTGCAGGTGTTGCCTTAGGAATAGACCGCTTAGTGATGCTGGCTTGTGCTAAAGCACATATTGATGATGTTATCAGTTTTACAATTAAAGGAGCCTGATGTGGCTAAATTATGGTTAACCGATCGCGTTTATCCATTATGGGCGTACGTATTTCGTATCTTATACTGGGTATTCGCTATTTATCTGTCCTCATTATATTTACAGCATTATTCAGAGCATGACTGGTTTAAAATCGGCCTGATATTATTAAGCGTGTTTTTTGTGATTATCTCTTTATTATTAGGACGTTGTCTGGATCACTTTTTTAAGCCAAGCTAACCGAATTGTTTGTTTTTAAGACTATACTTTGTTATTAATCCTAATATTAATAACTTTTTAGCCAATCCAGCTGAGGTACAGATTTAATGGGTTTGGCCTTCACTGTTCAGAGGTATTTATGGCGATTAAAAAAGTCAAATCAGAGTTTGAAAAATTATCGGCAATTTTGGACGAGGATCTTATTGCCGATGAATGTACGGCTGGGGAATTACGGCAGGTGCATGATGAGCTTCAAGAAGCGATAAAATCCGGCGATCCGGCAAAATCAATTCGTGATAAAAAACTTGCCCAGCAACTGATTGTTTTTGAGGAAACTAATCCGGCAATAGGTAAGGTAATTAAAGACCTGATTTCTGCACTCTCCAGCATGGGAATATAAAGCAGCTTAGATCAAAGCGAATAGTTTTTTACTTTTGTTGAAAAAATGACACAAAAAAACCGACATTAAGTCGGTTTTTTTAAGCTTAAAATTAAAGACTATTTTCTCAAAGAGAAATTACAGTGCTTTGATTTTTGCAGAAAGACGGCTTTTCTTGCGAGCAGCAGTATTTTTGTTAATTAAGCCTTTAGTCGCGTAGCTATCCAAAACTGATTGCAGTTTTGTAAACTCAGCAGTAGCAACTTCTTTATTTTCAGCTTCGATAGCAACAACAACTTTCTTGATGAAAGTACGCATCATTGTACGACGACTGGCATTATGTTTACGGCTTTTTTCAGATTGTAAAGCACGTTTTTTAGCAGACTTGATATTAGCCAAGACCTTAACTCCTAAATTCTGTATAACAAGGGATAATCAAAGGTCGTGGAATATGCCCTGTCGTACGTATATTGTCAAATGATTTCTTTTTAACCACTTAAAAAACTGGTAAGAAACCAAGTAGATGGTTAAACTGCGCGCATTATATACCTAAGCTGCTTGACAATGCAAGAATCTGCATGCCTAGAAGTCACACTATTTCCTGTTGTTTATGGTATTTATGCACGCTGACTATTCATCTTGCAGCTAACCTGTTGACTGAATTTTTAAAATACTTTGAATTAAATTAAACTCCCGCTTTAGGACAAATATTGTGAGTAAAAAATTACTGAGATCAGGTTTGATCGTAAGCTCTATGACATTGATTTCTAGAATTTTAGGTTTGCTAAGAGATGTTGTAATAGCAAACTTGATGGGGGCGGGAGCAGCTGCCGATGTGTTTTTCTTTGCCAATAAAATTCCCAATTTTTTACGTCGTTTATTTGCTGAAGGTGCATTCGCGCAGGCATTTGTACCTGTCTTAACGGAATACGAAAAAAAACAATCCTTTGATGAAGTTAAAAAATTAATTGCCGCTGTCTCCGGCACTCTGGGCAGCATTGTTACTATTGTGACTATTCTAGGTGTGTTGGGCTCTTCCGTTATTACCGCATTATTCGGCTTTGGCTGGTTTTTAGACTGGTGGCACGGCGGACCGGACGGACAAAAGTTTGAGCTTGCCTCTTTCATGTTAAAAATAACCTTTCCCTATTTATGGTTTATTACCTTCACCGCATTATCCGGGGCCATTTTAAATACTCTGGGTAAATTTGCTGTCGCCGCCTTTACGCCGGTATTTTTGAATGTGGCTATTATCGGTTGTGCACTTTTTGTCTCCCCGCATCTGCAGCAACCGGAAATAGGTTTGGCAATGGGGGTCTTTATTGGCGGGGCGGTGCAGTTTTTATTCCAGATCCCTTTTTTAGGTAAAGAAAAACTATTGGTTAAACCCACTTGGAATTGGCATCATCCCGGCGTTGTCAAAATTAGAGTATTGATGATCCCTGCTTTATTTGGCGTGTCCGTTAGCCAAATTAATTTACTGCTTGATACTTTTATCGCCAGCTTTCTGCAAACAGGATCGATCAGCTGGTTATATTACTCGGATCGTTTACTGGAATTTCCATTAGGTTTATTTGGTATCGCCATCGCCACTGTTATTTTACCGAGTCTGTCTTCATCCCACGTCACTCAGTCAAAAGAGTATTTTGCTAAAACTCTGGATTGGGGGATGCGTATGGTCTGTATCCTGGGTTTTCCCGCTATGCTGGGTTTGATTGTTCTGGCGGAGCCTATGCTGCGTGTTTTATTTATGCGTGGTGAGTTTGCCGGCCATGATGTTGTGATGGCATCCATGAGTTTATGGGCATACGGCAGTGGATTATTGAGCTTTATGATGGTGAAAATATTAGCGCCCGGATACTACGCACGCCAGGATACCAGGACCCCGGTAAAATTCGGGATGATTGCCATGGTCAGTAATATGGTCTTGAATATTATCTTTGCTATCCCTTACGGTTATGTCGGTCTTGCCATTGCAACTTCAATCTCCGCGACCTTAAATGCCGGTTTGTTATGGTTTGGTTTATACCAGAAAGGTATTTACCAAAAACAACAAGACAGCGTGTCGGTATTACTGCGAATTATGCTTGCAGCTCTGGTGATGGCGGCAGGTTTGGTTATGTTTAATCCATCGTTACAGGAGTGGAGCCAATTCTCGTGGATTGAAGCGGCAATAAAACTCTTGGCTTTAATCGCGGCCGGTGCCCTCTTGTATCTATTTGCTTTAGCCTTGAGCGGATTACGCTTTAGGCATTTTCACATAAGAATGCCTAAATGAGGGCTGATTAGTTGCGCTGCTTAATATATAATCCACTCTTTTGTGTTTTATAGCCTCTTAATTAAGTAAAAACAAAATGGAATTAATACGCGGCATTCACAATATCAAAGCATCCCATCTGGGATGTGTTTTGAGTATTGGCAATTTTGATGGGGTACATTTAGGCCATCAAGCGGTGCTTTCTCGATTATTATTTGAGGCTAAGCGCCTGCAGGTACCGGCAACTGTTTTAATATTTGAACCGCAACCTGCTGAGCTGTTTTCCGGAGAGAATGCGCCTGCCCGATTAAGCCGTTTACGTGATAAATTTATACAACTTGATAAATTGGGGTTGGACCGCCTTTTATGTGTTGCATTTACCCATAAGTTCGCTAATTTAAGTGCGCAGGACTTTATTGAAGAGTTGCTGATAAAAAAACTCGGGGTGAAGTTTTTGGTGATTGGTGATGATTTTCATTTTGGTTACCAGCGTAAAGGCGACTTTGAGTTATTAAAAAAAGCCGGTAAAAAGTACGGCTTTGAGGTGGTTGATACACACAGTCTGACCCAAAAAGACCATCGTATCAGCAGTAGCCGTATTCGTGATGCCTTGGCTGCAGGCGATATGCAGCAGGCGGCGTTGATGCTCGGCCGAAAATACAGTATAACCGGCAGAGTTGCACATGGACGAGAGTTAGGCCGTACTATTGGAGTGCCTACTGCGAACCTGTTGTTAAAACGTAGAGTATCGCCCGTTTCCGGTGTTTTTGTGGTCTCGGTGCAGGGCATAGACAATAAGATTTATCAGGGGGTTGCTAATATTGGCCAGCGTCCTACTGTGGGCGGCGTCCGCCAGCAGTTAGAAGTACATATATTTAATTTTAATGCGAACTTATACGGTTTACAGTTAGAAGTAGTGTTAGAAGAAAAAATACGCGATGAAGTGCGCTTTGATTCATTCGCAGAATTAAAAATTCAGATCGACAAAGACATCAAGCAGGCCAAACAATGGCATTTGCTCAATAAACAACCACAAACTACTGAAGATGCAGGAATCCGTTAGTCGTACATGACTTTGAAAATTAATGTTAAAGTAGCTTGGGTATAAATCCCAACGTAATGTCAGATGGAATAAAAAAGCAATGAGTGATTACAAAAGTACATTAAACCTACCGAAAACAGGCTTCCCGATGCGCGCCAATCTTGCTAATCGTGAACCTAATATGTTGAAAAACTGGTACAGCAACGACCTTTACGGAAAGATCCGCGCGGCTAAAAAAGGTAAAAAAACATTTATTCTGCATGATGGTCCTCCCTATGCAAATGGTGATATTCATATCGGTCACTCGGTTAATAAAATCCTTAAAGACATTATTATTAAATCAAAAACGTTATCTGATTTTGATGCGCCCTATATCCCAGGTTGGGATTGTCATGGTCTGCCCATTGAGTTGAAAGTTGAGCAGAAAGTGGGCAAACCCGGCAAAAAAATCAGTGCCGCTGACTTCCGTAAAAAATGCCGTGAGTATGCAGCGCGCCAGGTTGACGGCCAACGTACCGACTTTAAACGTCTTGGTGTGTTAGGCGAGTGGGATAAACCCTACCTGACGATGGACTTTGGCACCGAAGCGAACATAGTTCGCGCGCTGGCACAAATCATTAAAAATGACCACCTCCACAAAGGCTCTAAACCTGTGCATTGGTGTACGGACTGCGGCAGTGCATTAGCCGAGGCCGAAGTTGAATATGAAGATAAATTATCACCGGCCATAGATGTGGCTTTCAGCGCTGTCGATAACGATCAAGTTTTAAACTGTTTTACCGCTGTGGCAGAAAGTCTCGGAAAAGGTGACGTATCTGCCGTTATCTGGACAACTACTCCCTGGACGCTGCCGGCTAACCGCGCCATTGCATTGGCAGAAAAGATAGAATACTCATTAGTACAAGCCGGAGAAGGGCGTTTAATTATAGCGACGGATCTGGTGGGCGATTGTCTGAAACGTTACGGCATTGAAGATTTCACTACCTTAGCTATCTGTAAAGGAGCTGATTTAGAGAAACAATTATTTAATCATCCCTTCTTAGACCTGAAGGTGCCTGCCATTATTGCCGATTACGTCACCGTTGATGCCGGTACAGGTTGTGTGCATACCGCGCCGGGGCATGGTCAGGACGATTACGCTGTCGGTTTGCGCTACGGTTTGGAGGTTGCTAACCTCGTTGCAGATAATGGTGTTTTCCGTGAAGACACCGAATTTTTTGCAGGTTTACATGTGTTTAAAGCCAACGACCGTGTGCTTGAAGTCTTAGCAGAAAAGAATGCATTACTCTGCTCTATCAAATTGAATCACAGTTATCCGCATTGTTGGAGACATAAAACCCCGATCATTTTCCGCGCTACGCCGCAATGGTTCATCGCCATGGATCAAAAAAGTTTACGCGCTAATGCACTGGCTGAGGTCGAAACTGTTAAATGGATTCCAAGTTGGGGTCAGCAACGCATCGAAAAAATGATCGAGAACCGTCCTGACTGGTGTATCTCTCGTCAACGTACCTGGGGTGTCCCTATTACCCTGTTTGTCCATAAAGAAACAGATGAACTGCACCCGAACAGTGTTGAAATGATGGAGCTGATTGCGCGTAAAATTGAAATCGAGGGCATCCAAGCCTGGTGGGATTTAGAGCCGGAAACCCTGTTAGGTTTTGAAGCTGAAGAATACCGCAAAGTAACAGATACTTTAGATGTCTGGTTTGATTCGGGTACAACCCATGCCTCTGTGGTTGCAAAACGTCAAGAGTACACTTTAGCCTCTGGCGAACAAGCGCAGGCTGATCTCTATCTTGAAGGTTCAGATCAACATCGCGGCTGGTTCCAGTCATCCTTAATGACAAGTATGGCCATTAATAATAAAGCACCCTACAAAGAAGTATTAACCCACGGTTTTGTGGTTGACGGCAAGGGCAAAAAAATGTCCAAGTCCTTAGGCAATGTGATGTCTCCGCAGACAGTGATGAATAAGCTCGGCGCGGATATTCTGCGTTTATGGGTGGCATCAACGGATTACACCGGTGAGATGACGGTTTCCGATGAAATACTCAATCGCAGTGCAGACAGCTACCGTCGTATCCGTAATACATCACGTTTCTTACTGGCTAACCTAAACGGTTTTGAGCCAGCGACGGATTTAGTGCCCAGTGAAGAAATGGTTGCACTGGATCGCTGGATTGTAGGGCAAACATTAATATTACAAAATGAAGTGATTGAAGCATACGAAAGTTATAGTCTGCATGTGGTTTACCAAAAATTGATGCATTTCTGCTCTATCGAATTAGGCAGCTTCTACTTAGATATTATTAAAGATCGCCAGTACACAGCTAAAGCCGACAGTAACGCGCGTCGTAGTTGTCAAACCGCCTTGTTCCATATTGCAGAAGCGCTGGTACGTTTGATGGCGCCCATTCTAAGCTTCACCGCCGATGAAATTTGGGCGCGTCTGCCGGGCGCACGTGATGAATTTGTCTTCACCACGGTTTGGTATGATGGTTTGTTTGGTCTGTCTGATAATGAAGCTTTAAGCAGCGCGGCATGGTCGAAGTTGATTTTAGTCCGTGCCGAGGTCAATAAAGCCTTGGAAATCGCCCGTAAAGAGAATGTTATCGGGGGGGGGTTGGAAGCCGAAGTCACACTTTATGCTTCCGATGAAATAACCACTTTATTGACCACCTTGGAGGATGAGTTACGTTTTGTGCTGATCACCTCTCAAGCGCAGGTTAAACCCCTGGCAGATGCCCCGAAATCAGCGCTGCAAACCGAAGTGACAGGTTTATTGGTCTCAGTGGTTAAGAGTGCCGCGCAAAAATGCGAGCGTTGTTGGCATCACAGAGAAGAGGTTAGCCAAAATGAACAGCATCCGGAATTATGCGGTCGCTGCCTGACTAATATTGAAGGGCCAGGTGAAGTACGTAAATTTGCGTAATATTAGCAATTAGGTTTTCTAATATAAACGCCTTAATATTTTAAGGCGTTTTTTAATTGGGATTTAAGATGGCAGAAATAATAGAAAAATCAGGTTTGCGCTGGTTATGGCTCGCGGCAATAATGTTAGTGCTTGATCAGGTA